>NZ_JBEPKM010000019.1:0-124258 GCF_040544715.1 Methylobacterium sp. 1030
CGCACCCTGCGCTCTTGCAACGGCGGATCAGCCGCAGGACGGTGTCGCCGCTGACCGGCATGGCAAGCCGTCGCGACAGGCGGGCGCCGGCCTCGCCGCCGAGCGCCATGCCGATATCGGTCTGCGCCTCGGCCAAGCGATCGCTGCGCTGTGCCCTCGCACGGGCGAGGCCGGGAACAGGCTCGGCAAAGATGCGGCCCGGACAATGGTTGCAGCGGAAGCGGCGCACCTTCACCCGCCACGTGACCGAGCGATCCTGCCAGGGCAGGTCCTTCAGGGTTCGCCAGTACGAGCTATGCACCCGGGCCGACCATCGCCCACACTGCGGGCAGGCTGCGCGGGCTGCGGTCGTCCTGGCCGTGATCGTCAGCGCATCGGCGTCCAGCGCAAGCTCGTCGACCTGCACACCTTCTGAAACCGAGGGCAATAACGGGTTCGAGATCCGCATCGCGCGCTCCCTCCGCCACCCCAGGGATCAACGCTTCACAAGGCGCTCAACACCAAACCTGCGGAAGAACCCACCGTCTCTACCGGGATGAGGGCCTCAGCCTGCGGCTCAAGCGGCCACGCCGGCACGTCAGCGCGGCACACCGTGAGCGTCAGCCTGCTGCGCTCCCGCCGAACGAACACTGGTTGCGGAAGAGCCCCGAACCATGACCCCTCTCAAGATAGGCTTAAATTATTGTAACTTCTGATAAAATGCCAGGAGATGTGAGGTCACGCTCGGCACCGGTCGTGACCCCACCGGGAATTAAAATTCCCTCGTCTTGCGAGTTGTTTCGCAATGTTCGTGACAGTGGCATGGTTCGACGCCCATCTACAACCAAAGCGATGGGGGGACGTCAAGCTCCGCCGTGCCGAGGACGGCGCACCCCGCTGGCCCCATCCGACCTGTCGGCCAGCGGAGTCTGCCTCATAAATTTGCCGCACAATCATTTCAGTGACTCGAAAAACAGAATATGATTCTGGTGTAAAATGGAAACATTGATTGACACGTCTCAAGTTGAGCCTCGTTACAGCTTTGATTACTGGCAAGCTGTAACTAGCAAAAGAATCATGCCCTTAGAGCAGAAAAAATTGGGAAAAAAACCATTTGAAGGCAAGGTCGAAGCAGCTGATGTGGGATTAATTCAAATAAGCCGCGTAGCGCGGAGCGCTTTGAGGTCCGAAGCTACGCCTAATTTGGTTCGGCAATATCTTAACAATGATCATGTTTTGGCGGCATTGGTTTTATCTGGAAGCCAGAGCGGCCAACAGTCCGGCCGCGAGTACATACAAAACCGCGGAGAGTTTGTAGTATTAAGTAATGACCCCTCTATCGGCCAGACCAGCACATCAAGCCGCGTCATTTATATAAAGATCCCGCGTGGCCCTCTTGAACGTGTACTGGGACCTGTTTCGTTATATTCAGGGCTTACCATGCAACGAGGCCAACCTTCCTTGCTATTGATGGCGAATTATATCAAGAGTTTGGTTCGGGTGCATAGCAGTTTGACCAGCGCGGCGGCGGAGCGGGCATCATCGACTGTTATTGATTTAGTCATCAGCAGCGTCGCGGAGCGCATCGGTCAAGAACCACCCGGGCCGATAGCAGGAACACTTCTGGTCCAACGCGCGAAGGCCTATGTTGAAGCAAATCTAGGCGACCCTACCTTGGATCCATCACAGCTTGCTCTTGCAATGGGGATCTCGCTCAGAAGACTCCAGCAGCTTTTTCAAAGACATAACCAGAATATTAGTGATTGGATATGGCGACGTCGAATTGAAGCGGCAGCGTCTCGATTGTCCGATCCAGCTAGCGTGTTCGTGCAAATCGGCGTGTTGGCATATCAACATGGTTTCGTAAGCCAGGCACATTTCTCTAGTCGGTTTAAAGAGCATTATGGTTTATCGCCGCGCGATTATCGCCAGCGAGCGTGTGCCAAATGATTGTCCGTCGTCAGGTGATTTGAGAGGATCAGGGACGCTCAGGAACGGAGGCTCTGGTCAACCTAGAGCATTTTCGGTTTGGGCTGAGTCGCGGGTTTGGGGGTCACGGGGAGTTGGGGGACTGACTCACTCGGCTGGTCGAGAGTGGGAGTGGACTTGCGGAGCAAGTCCAGTTCCAGCACGAAAAGCCCGCGCGGGCGGTTTGCCAGGCAGGCTGGAAGGCGGTGGTACCGCCGCCTGTCGGTTCTACGCGGCCAATCGCAGCGCAAGCGCCGCCGGCTGACCGATGACAGCCATTGAGGCATCAGCCATCGCCGCACGCGCGTCCCATGCAGCCAGCGCTGTCACTCGGGTCACGAGCATCGTCGTGTCGAGACTGGAGGGCACCGCCGTGACCGGACGGAGGAAGGTGGGTCGCTGACTAGGCATGGCGCCTTTCGCTGTTGCGGTGCAGCAGTGCGCCGGAATGGTTACGGACGCATCTGCACAGGGCATGCGCGCGAAGATGTGATGCGACCACCAGCCCACGAAAAAGCCCGCGTCGGCGGACCGAGCGGGCTTCTCGCCAGAGGTCGTAGTGTCAACGCGGAGCCTCGGGCTTGGCGCTAGAGCGGTTTCGGTTTAATCGGGGTCGTATCCTGCCGCGACGAAGAAGTTTGCGGCCTCGTCGGGCGTAACGGCATCGACGAGCCGCCCGATTGTGGTCCAGAGCCCTTCGCGCGTGCGCGCCGCGGCCTTGCGCAGCCCCGCCTTCAACTTCGAGAACGCCATCTCGATCGGATTGAAGTCCGGCGAGTAGGGCGGGAGGAACAGGAGCCGCGCGCCCGCCGCCTCGATCGCCGCGCGCACGGCCGGGCCTTTGTGGCTGCCGAGATTGTCCATGATCACGATGTCCCCGGGTGCGAGTTCGGGCACCAGGACCTGATCGACGTAGACTTGGAAGGCGTCGCGGTTGATCGGCCCGTCGAGCACGAACGGCGCGGCGATCCCGGACAGGCGCAGGCCCGCCACCAGGGTCGTGGTCTTCCAATGACCGTGCGGGACGGGGGAGCGCAGCCGCTGGCCGCGGGGACAGCGCCCGCGGGTGCGGGCCATGTTGGTGGCGGTCCACGTCTCGTCGAGGAACACCAGCCGGTCCGGGTCGAGATCGGGCTGGCTCTCGAACCACGCTTCCCGGGCGGCCTTCACGTCCGGCCGATCCTGCTCTGCGGCGTGGGCCGTCTTTTTTTGTACGTCAGGTCGCGCGCGTCGAGGAAGGCCCACAACGTGCCGAGCCCGACGGTGAGGCCATGCTCGTCCTGCAACCGGGCGCGCATCTCCTCCAGGGTGATGTCGACCGTCTCGTCGATCAGCGTACGCAGGAACGTCTCGTACGGGTCGAGCTTGGAGCGGCGGGCACGCCCCTGCGGCCGGGCGGCCACCGTCCCAGTCGCGGCGAGCGCCGCCATCCAGCGGATCGCGGTTGCTTGGCCGACCCCGAAGCGGGCGGCCGCCTGACGGCGCGAGGTCGCCGCAGCCGCGGTCACCACCCGCTCGCGCAGGTCCAAGCTGTAGGGGCGGCCCATGCATCACTCCGGCTGTCGACCGGCCTGAGTGAATCAGCCTCCCAGCGCCGCGTGAACCCTACCAACCCGACTCAGCCCAAACCGAAAACGCTCTAGCTGTTGAGTTAGGCGCCCAGGCAAACCGGTAGCACGCGGGCTATGAACGAAGGCCCGCTACCCTCACTCTACAGCAGCACCAGCCTTCTTCGGCCTGCGGGCGCGAGCGGGCGTCTCAGCTGGCGCCTCAGCAGTCTCGTCTACATTCTTCCGGCCACGGGTCTTCGAGCCTCTGCGATTGTTTCGTCGGCAGGAGCAGCCTTTGGCACTGCGTTCCGGCGCAGCTGGCCGAGACCGGCGCTTTTCGCCAGAGTTGAGCGGGTCTCGGAATAGCTCGCCGCGACCATGGGGTAATCGCGCGGCAGGCCCCACTTCTCGCGGTACTGCTCGGGGCTGAGCCCCAGCTTGGTCAGGTGGCGCTTCAGGGTCTTGTACGGCTTGCCATCCTCGAAGCTGATCAGCGCATCGTGTGTGATCGACTTCCTGATCTGGACGGGAGTAACCCGCTCGGCCTTCGGCGCGACCGTAGCGGCGGGACTGCCCAACCCACATACCGTGCTGTGGATCGCGGCCAACAGCGCCGGCAGCTCGGATGCGGGCACGGAGTTGTTTGAGATGTAAGCGGCGACGATGTCGGCGGTGAGCTCGATATAACTGAACTGGTCTTGGCTCGAAGTTGAGGTTGCGTCGTCCAATGAAGCCTCCTACGGATGTGGCCGCGACCAACGCGGCATCATCGATGCTTAGTCAAGACGTATTTATGTCAGATTCGCCGACAACGCTGGATATCTGGTGGCTTAGTAGTTAGTTGCTGTGCCAGTTTTTCACGCAGTCGAAGTGGGCACGAGCAGCCAGCCGGGAGCTCGGAGACGACTGAGCTAAGAATGCGGGATCGCCGGACGCACAGCTGTCGCCGCTCTCGTCCGTGTCATCGCTGTCGGGAGCCGAGGACTGAGCAGACGCTATCGCTGGTCTGAAAAGTCCGCGCGACCTCGCCCCTATCTGCTGTCAGGGCGGAGAAGCGACCGGACCCACCAGCGCAAGCCGATACGCAACGCGGCTCGGCCGGGACACTGCCGAAGGGCGGTTGCGGTCCGGTGAACGACGCGGCAACCCTGGCGCATGATCCGGTCCGAGCTCGTCGCCCGCATCGCGGCACAGAACCCACACCTCTACGCGAAGGACATCGAGGCGGATGGTCGGCACCATCCTCGACACGATGACGGCCGCCCTGGCCCGCGGTCGCCTGTCGTCGCGCGCTTGCCCGCCGCGGTGCCGTGCGGTGTCGCGAACGCCTCGGGCACGTGGCAGGAAGAGGCGGCAGTGTAGCAGATCCAGACAGGCCTGTCGCTGCTCAGCCTATCCGCGCGAGGTCGCGCCCGCCAATGCGGGCCTGCAGCCGCTCGGCCTCGGTGCGCCAGGCGTTGCGTTCGCCCTGCACCGCCTCGATGCGGGCGTGCAGGTGTCCGGCATCAATGGCGGTCTCCATCAATAGATCCAGGCGTCTGCGAGGTGCTGGCGCAGCTCGGCATTCTCCGTGGCCAGGGTGAGGAGCAGAGCCGGTAAGTCGTCGCTCCTGGCATCTCGCATCGGGCCGCTCCGGATTCCGGAGGCGCGCGTCTAACCGAGCCGCCCACCCACGTCGATGCACGTCCGCGTGTCGGCGGGTTCGCACGGCCATGACTGAGCAGCCGGCCGGGTGCCGGTGAGCTGTTGGTTCGGTGATGACCGCCTGCGTTCGTCAGACCGTCCGGTCTCAGACCCTCAGCGCATGGCTCTGGCCTTTCCACCACCCTGTCGGATTCTCGACGGTGTCGCACGATCGAGGTCGCCCGCTGCCCTCCGGCAGCATTGCGACGGTTGAGTTTTGGTTCTCCGTCACTTCGTGTGGTGGTGTGGGCGGACCGGGACCCGGCGTACCGCCGGCGGATTCGGATCAGGATGATGGTCGCCCGAGTCCGCCCATGCCCAAGCGCCTGCTCCCGTTCATTCCGCCCTCGTTGCGGGTCGTCGCCGTCACGGCCAAGCCCGAGCACGTGATGTTGCTGGCCGTGCCGCGGTCGACAGAACCGTGCTGTCCCGCCTGCAGTAACCGGTCGAACAGCGTCCACGGCACCTACGAGGGGCACCTCGCCGACTTACCCCCCAGGGGCGCTCCATTGGCCTGTGCGTGCGGCTGCGCCGCCTGCGCTGCCGCAACCCCGCCTGCCCCCGCCGGACCTTCAGCGAGACCCCGCCGGACGTCGCGGCACCACACGCACGACGCTTGCGGCGCCTTCATGACCTGCAGCGCCACCTCGGTCTCGCCCTCGGCGGAGCCCCGGCCGCGCGGCTCGCCCACCGTCTGGCCATCCCGGCTAGCCCATCCACCGTCCTGCGCATCGTCCGGGCCGGGCCGGGCCGGCCCCAGTCGCGCTACCGCCGCGCGTGATCGCAATCGACGAGTGGGCCTGGCAACGCGGGCGCCGCTACGGCACGGTGATCGTCGATCTGGAACGCCGGGTGATCGCCGATCTCCTACCAGATCGCGAGACCGAAGCGGTCGCCGGATGGCTGCGGCGCCATCCCGGGGTTGAGATCGTCGCCCGCGACCGGGCCGAGGTCTACGGCGAGGCCGTCCGGCCGGGGGCGCCCGAGGCGGTGCACGTCCTGGACCGCTGGCATCTGCTGCGCAACCTCGGCGAGGCGTTGCAGGAGGCGGTCGGCAGCGAGCACGCCGTGATCCGCTTTGTGGCGCGCACGCTCGGGGATGAGCGGGCCGCGGCGCACCGGACCGAGCAGAACCATGCGCGTCCGGCCACAGCCGCGGAGAGGCGCCGGCTCGCCAGACACGCGCCGCGCCGGACGCGTCACACCGAGGTACTGCAGTTGCATGGAGCCGGTGCCTCCGTGTCCGGCATCGCGCGCCATCTCGACCTCGATCGCAAGACGGTGCGGTGCTGGCTGCGCCGGGACGAGCCTCCGAACTGGGCGAAACCAGCGCGCCCGTGCCTCATCGACCCTTACCGGGCCTATCTCGACCAGCGCTGGAGCGAGGGCTGCCGCAACGCGGCGGCCCTGGCCCGCGAACTCGATCGCCTTGGGGCTCGTATCAATCCACGAGTGGTGCGCGCTTGGGCGACGGCGCGGTGCCGGGCCGGCGGCGACACGCTCGATGCCGGCGGTCGGGGCCCGGCTCGCCCGTGGAAGCCGCCCGGAACGAGGCGGATCGCCCGGCTTCTGCGGAGCGACGCTGGGGGGATAGCCGGCGCGGACGGCGTGTTCATCGCACGCTTGAGGCGCACTGCACCAAAACTGGCCAACGCGGGCGACTTGGCAGTTCGCTTCGCGCGCATGCTGCGCGGTCAGTCCTCGGAGCCAGTCGCGGATTGGCTGGCTGCGGCTCGCTCAAGCGTGCTGAAGCGGTTTGCTGCCGGCCTGCAACGCGATGCGGCTGGGATCGAGAGTGCCATCGCCCTGCTGTGGTCGACAGGGCCAGCGGAGGGAGAGATCAGCCGACTGAAGACGATCAAGCGACAGATGTATGGCCGCGCCGGCTTCGAACTCCTGCGTCAGCGCGTCTTCAACGCCGTCTGACCCACCACATGAAGTGATGGAGAACCATCATTCACCCGGCGTCGACAGGAACACGTGGCGGAGCTGGCCTACCCGAACCTGATCGATCCGTGGCGTCTCATGGTCGTGCCGGCCACCGGCCTGCCGTTCGGCAACGGCCTGATGCTGCACGGAGGCGAGCGCGATCCGGTGCTGGCTCGGGCGCTCGGGTTCGTGGCATCGCCGCACGGCTACGTCCTCGACCCGCAGGAGCCCGATCCCGCCTTCGAGGTCTCGCTGTCCAAGATCGGCGCCTCAATCGCCGAGTTGCTGCCACCGGCCGGTTTCGCATACGTCGATCCGGTCGCATTCGGGGTGGACGGTCACTCGGCCTGGAACTCGTCGGCAACGCCGGAGCAGGCACGGCACCGATTCGATCTGCGGCAAGCCATCTCCCGCGGGCGACGGGCGCCGACGCCTTCCGCGGTCCCGCTACGCAAGGAGACGACGTCCGGCACGCTCGTCGCCGTCGCCGCGATGGCGATGCGGCTGCTTGCGCCCCACGCTCCCCCGATGACAGGGCTTCCCTATGCCACCGCGATGACGGGCACCGACGTCGTCTACGCGACGCGGGAGGCCGATGGCATCCGCATCGGCGTCAACGGCAGGGACCGGCGCAAGCTGTTGGTGCCCGGGGTGGTCCTGCGCCATGCACGGGACGGAGACAAGACGGCTTTCGTCTTCTCGGGACGCGGGGCCGCCGACGTCGAACATTCCGGGTGCACCGCCGCCCACCTGCTGTGTGAGGCGGTGCACCGGATGCTGCACGAATTGGCCGTGGCGAGGTTTCGGATCCCGGTCGGCTATCTCGAGGAAGGGGGAGGAGCCTGTTCGGCGAGGCCTTCCCAGGATGGGCAGGTGACGCCACGGACGATCCCGACAGGGAACCAGGTCCGGCCGGCACATCCTCGCGTTGATCGGGGGCCCCTCGGAGCCGCTGGCAGACCGTCCCTGGCCCGTGGGCTGGGAGGTCAGGATGACTTCTGATGTGGGTGAAGCGAGCAGGTCTGACGGGGGAGTGATAAGTGGTCCGCCATGCAGTCTCTCCATGGGGATTGGAACACGGACTCGCGTCGCGTTGCCCATGGGCCGTGACGCAGCCACATCCGGGCGAGGGAGCGATGGCGGGGGATCGGATCGTAACGGTCAGGCATCCCGGTCCCGTGCTGTTGAGGCGCAAGCGGAAACGAATCCACGAGGATTGGTTCGTCGCGATGGACACGCCCGTCGTCCTGCGTGCCGGATCACCCGAGGATCTCGGCGAGACCCATGCCTTCAAGGTCGGGGACAGGGACCTCACCTGGCGCGTCTTCGAAGGCACCCTTTGGTACCAGGTCGATGGGCGGTCGTGCAGACGTGGTACGCCTTCGCCCTCGGGCAGGTTCGGTGTGGCCGAGTTCGAGGCGTTCCTGGCCGGCGGCCGGTCCGACCGGGTTTCCGATTGCACGGACCTCGGTCTCGTGACCTGCCGAACGCCGCTGGCGGCGGTGGGCGCAAACGCGCCCGGCCCGACGAACGGCGCGGTCATCGGGCTCTACGACCGTCCGCCATCGGAGATTGAGGTCTCCGAGATCTTCGAGGATGGTCGCGCCTCGGCAACGGACGGGCTCAGGCGCTTCATGGACGAGCGCGTCCGCTTCGTCGGGGATGTCGTGCTGATCCGGGCTTACGATCCGCTCGTCACGCTCGGAAAGGCCGGATGGACGCTCCAGCCGTTCCCTCAGGCGCGCCTGACGTCCTACCGGCTCAAGCACCGGGAGCCACTCGGGTACCGCCCGGACGTCTATGACCATGGGGCTGCCTGGCAGGAGGGCGTCCGGTGGCAAAGGCGTTCGGCCGGGACCGATCCCTGGGTGGGCTCGCTTGCCGGGGCCCCTTACGGAACGGACACGGCCAGGCTGGTCGCCGGCTATGCCGTGACCGCCGCAACCTGCGCGTTCATCGAGATGCGGGACGTCTACACCTACTTCCTCACGGACAGGCGCAACGCCGAGCCGGCGCGGATCGCGGCCTGCCTGTCGAGCGAGGCGTGGGACCTGACGGTGCGGGCAAGCCTTGGCAGCCTCGACGAGAACATGTCCTTCGAGGCCGTGGACGTCGCCCGTCGCCTGATCTCGGCGGTGGCGGATTGTTACGGGCGGTCGGCGGAGGCCACGCCCATGGTCCAGGAGGCCAGGTTCCTCTGCCGTCGCTTCGAGGAGTTCGAAGCGGCCCTGGTCCGGGATGCCGCGCCCGACGCCGACGACTTGGCCGCGCTCGGTTCGCTCGTCCATCGGACCTGAGCCGCGATGCCGTGCAGGCAGCCCGAACATACGCATGGCCAGGCCGAACCGCCGGCCGCGTGCCTGGACCCGTGCCGGGTCCGCCGCTCGCGGGAACGGTTGCCAGGATCATAACCTGCGACAGCGACCGACCCTCTCGGATCCAGCGCGACCGGCGGAGCGTCGTCGATCCCGACCCCATCCTCGAAGGAGCATGGATCCGGTCCGACAGCGTAGGTGCGCGGCGGGGCGTCGTACCGTTCGTCCGCGGGCGTGCGATCCAATGCCGGTCCTCCGCCGGATGCCGATGTCCATCGCATCCGAATCGATCGACTTGGCTTTGAAGGCCGTGACCCGTGTTCGTGGCCGGATGTCAAGTAAGGGCAAACCCTTACTCGTGCCGGCCGCGGACGTGGGCTAGCGTTCCCTGGCCGAGAGCGAATTCGACGGCGGAGATTGGCATGCGGCAGTACAAGGATCCCGAGTTCGGCATGAAGGTGGCCGAGCACGCGATGGACTTGCTCGACGACGGGATCTTTCGCGCCGGGCGGCGGTCGACCGCCGCTCCGCTGCCCGGCAACAATCTCGAGAGGGCGAACTTGGGTCGTGCGGGCGTCTCCACGTCCCGTCAGGCTCGCGAGACCCTTGAAGCGATGCACGCCGTTGAGGGAGCATGGCTCGACGTCTGCAAAGTTACGCTGCCGTCGCACCTCCCGCCGGAGTACGCCGACCGGCTCCAGGCGGCCCGGTGGGAGCTCTTGGACATCAGCGACGAACTGGAGGAGATTTGGCAGGCCAAGGCGAAGGCGATCTGGGCGGCCCTGCCCGTCGAGAGCCGGGTGCGGCGCCTCCGGAAGATGGCGGAAGAGGTCCGGGGCTGCGACCAGGGCACGGAGGAGCGGAAGTTCCGTGCCGAGCATCTGAGCTTCCGCATCCAGCTCGATCCCGAGGCCGCGCGCATGGCCGGCGTCGACAGCGAGGCCGAGGCGACGGCGCCCCGTTCCTGACCCGGTGCCGCCGGTCGGCGGCGCTCTGACACCGTCGCTGACCCGGCGGCGGCCGGCCAGGCCGCCGAGCAGCGTTCGACCTATGCCGCCAGGGAAAAGGTCCCCGTCGTCGCGGATGCCGATCATTCTGGCGTGCCCGTGACCACGCCCCGCTGGCGTGACGCCAGTGACGACCATTGATCCGACAGCTCCAACAGCGACGCGGCGGCACGGTGACCATGTGCCAGGATCGCGAGCCCGTTCGCCAGCACGGCAGAGGCCGCACAGTCCCCGCCAAGCCCACGCAGCGCTAGCGCGGACATGATCTCGTCGCCGCGGCCGGAATCGAGGTTCCCGTCGTGCAGGAACTCGATGGAAGGCGCCATCGGGCCGCCGGGGTCGATCGCCGACAGCATGGTTTCGCCCCAACGGTCGGACCAGCCGTTCGCGGCAACGGCCAAGGCCCCGCGCAAACTTCCCCGGATCCCGTCATCCATCGCTGCCGGCCCAAGGAAGCGCCACAGGTGCAGGATCGGGACGGCAAGGCCCCTGGGATTGCGGGTGACCGCCGGCCCGACATCCCCGCTTCCCGGCTCGGGAGCGGGGATTGTCGCCGGCAGGAGCGCGGGGACAAGCCCCGGCGCGCGAGCGTCGCCAAATCCCAGATCGGCCATGTCGTCCTGCTCCATGTCGGGAAGCGGGTGTTGCGGGATGACGGCCCCGGCGGGCGGGAGCTTCCGAGGCGTTCGATGCGGCGGCGCCGTCATCCTCCCGTCGGCGGTGCCGAGAACACCCCCTGGAACGGGGATTCGGGGTGGGACACGCAGGGGCCCTCCGACGAGGCTGTCCGGTCCCCGCCCCGACGGGCGTTCGAGACGTACATCGCCGAGGGGATGCGGGACTGCCTCCACGTGTCGAGGAAGGAACCGAGGTGCGGCCTTTCCCTCCGTTCCGCCGCGAGGTAGGCGGCGAGATCATCGACGGCGTCGTCGTGCAGCGCGGCGTCCATCCTGCCCGAGGCGAAGCCGTACCGCAGGAACAGCGCGTAGGTGTTCAGGGCATCGCTCTCGCAGTAATCCCTGACCCTTCCCAGGTCGCCCGCTGCGACGAGGTCCGCGACGTCCGCCCCCGACGTGCCAGGCTTGCCCGGCAGCCCAAGCGCCGAGCAGGTCTCGTCGAGGCCCAGGCGGGCCGAGGCGCCGTAGCAGCTGAACACGTCCATGAGGTCGACGTGCCAGTCGGCGTAGCGCTGCCCGTACGACATCCGCCCCTGGCCGCGCATGTGCCAGGCCGGGGTGGGGATCCCGTGCATGAGCGCGCGTTACAGCAGGACCTGCATGTCGAAGGCGCGCCCGTTCCAGGTCACGACCTGGAAGCGGTGCCGCTCGAAATGCGCCCAGAAACCGCGCAGCAGCCGCTCCTCGTCCCATCCGGTTTCTCCGCCGCTCCGGCATGCCTCGACCACGTAGCGGAAGGCGCCGACGTCGGCGTCGCGCTCGATCCGGGCCTGGACGTAGGAGATCGCCACGACGCGATGCCAGAGCGGCTTGGGGAAGCGGTCCTCCGGCCAATCGGGCGGCAGCAGCGCCTTGTCGACGATCATCTCGATGTCCAGGCTCAGCACGCGGTCAAGCTGCGTCGATCCGTCGACGGGACGCGATGCCCCGCCGTATCGGGCGACCCGTCGGTCTCCGGCCGCGCCCGCACCCGATGCACGGGATCGCGGCGCCAGCCCGACGCCGGGCGCGCGAAGCAGGGGCCGGGATGGCATGTGCAGACCGACGCCGCGCCTGCCGCCGCCGAAAGGAAGCACCATCTGGCCCGAGGAACGGTTCGTTTGCATCGAGGGTCCTCCCTATGTGCGGCCAATGCCGCGATCCTTGCGATCCCGTTCGGAGCCGCGCGGCCGTGCATCGATGCGAGGGCATGCCGCGCGGGCGCCTCCGCGGACCTGCCCGGCAAGGCAGGCCATCCGCCATTGGCGGCATCGCGATGCCCTCGCCCCGCGGCAACGATCCCCCGCGGTTCAGTCCAGGCCCTCCTCGTCGAGGCCGAAGTGCGCCGTCATCCGCGCCAGGCGCGGGCGGTAGGATCCGTGGCCGTGGACGGCCCAGGCCGCGTGCTCGTCGTCGAAGGCAGGATCGAGCAGGTCGTCGTCCAGGTTCATCCCGGACGGCGAGCGGGGGGTCTCGACCTCCGCCATCTCGATCTCGCGTACGAGCGCGGCGACATGCCTTTCGGACATCGCCCCGAGCGACGGCGCGGGACGGGCGGTCCGGCCGCGGCGTGGGGATCCGCGCCGGGGGGAAGCGTTCGCGCGGCGCGCCGGGGCGTTCCGTGGCCGTGGGTTCGAAACCGCCTTCAGGCTGATCTTGCTCATCGTCACCTCCTCAGAAAACCAGATGCGGAACCGGCGGTCAGCGCCGATGGCCGGCCGAACGGCAAGGCGTCCCCAGCGCCGTCCGTGACGCGTCGAGACCGTGAACGGCCCGACCTCGCGCCGACCAGCCCGGGCGGGTGCCCGATGACGTCCGCCGGCGGACGGGACCGCATGTGCGGGCCGGCATCGCGTCCAGGCGGTCGGCCACGGCGCGGAGGCGATCCGCGGCGATGTCGATGCCCTCGGGCACGTCGGCGAGCAGGAGTTCACTCATGCACGCCTCCACGTCCGAGGCGTGGGGACAGGCAGCCAGCGTCTGGAGCACCGCCACCAACTTCAGCGCGTCCCTGACCGGGGGAGCGCACGGCACGCCGTCGCGCGCGAAAGTCGACGCCGTCGGATGGACATCGGGCAGGCGCATCGGGAGGGTTGGCGTTCGGCCGCGGGGGACGATGGTGTCGCCGCCGGACGCCAGGTGCCAAGCGCGGGCGCCCGCAGGCTGGGTGTGACTGCAGCACCCCGGACCAACGGATACGGCGACATCGATGGCCGCCCTCACGGCGACGTCGGCCATCAAACTGGGCGACAGCGCAAGCAGGACGTCATGCGCACGATGCATCCTCACGAATGCCAGCAAAGCGTCCGCCGAAATCGTTTCCGGCCGCCCGCCCGTACGGTGTTCTCCGAAACCGAGCTCGGAAGGCTTCGATCCGAGCGCGACCAGGCCGGTCCGGGCCAGCAAGGCCGCCATCGCGGCGAGAGAACCTTCCGAAAAGAAAGCGACGACCTTGACTTCCTCCGACGCCGCACTTCGCGGCCGAGCAATTTCGATGGCTGTCATGATAGCCCGAAAAATATAGTGACTATAGGTTTTACGCATCCAGGGACGATATGGCTAATGAGACTTTTATATCATTCGATATTCAAGTGATAATAAAATACAGATTGTATTTTCAGGAATTTCAATCTAAGATACGCCGCATGCCAACACAGACAGACGCGGGTCGGGACGTGCACACTGACGACGATCGCGGCGCTCACCAAGACCGACATCGGACGTCGATGTCTGCACGGGCGGATTCAGGTTTGCCTGCATCGCCGTGACCAACGCCGACATGCCTCAGTCGAAGTCTCTCGATGCAGCCGTACCCGATGGCGCTCGAACCAAGGCCTCGATGAGCAGGGACCGCCCCGGCGTGCCCTCGGTCCCGAGCTCGAACAGCTCCTGCCGCAGGGATTCCAGAGCGTCGATCTTAGACCGCACCTCATCCATGAGCCGACGCACGAGTTCGGCATCGGGTACCTTGTCTTCGTCCGCGAACTTGAGAAGGTCTCGGATGGAATCCACTTCGAAGCCCAGCTCCCGCGCCTGGCGGATGAACCGCAGTCTGACGACATCGCTGTCCGGGTAGCGCCGCTGACGCCCGTCCGTGCGGTCGGGCGCGGGCAGAAGTCCAATCTGCTCATAGTACCGTATGGTGACGACCTTGACGCCCGTCATCGTCGAAAGGGCACCAATGGAGAGGGACAAGGAGCGGCTCCGTGGCGGTCGCGGGATGTCGACACCTCAGAGCCCTAGCAAAGAACCGCCCATGACGCGACGCAGGGTCGTCCGCCGCGCCAGGTCGCGAGGACGCCGATTTCGGAGCCGACGCATCCCTTCCTGTCGCACCGGCGGACAGGCGCGGCGGCACGTGCCTCTCGAACCAGGCGAGGGGCTCGCGTCGGTACGTCAGCCACCCATTCCGGCCACGCTATGACTTCCATCGGTCCAGCTCGGTCTGGGCACCCGCGTGTCCCGAAGCTTTTGACAGTGGCGGCCGACGGGACCGATCCTCCATGTTCTGACCCTGTCCGACGCGATCAGCGCGCCGCGGACGATGCCGAGGCCCTGGTCCCAGTTTTGCTGATGGCACCAGGCAGACGGCCGTCGTCGACAGCAGCAGTGAGGCGGGCCGACGGGGCAGGCAGATCCACTCCTGACCGAATTCAATCGGCCCGGCATGACTCCGTAGGCGACCCGCCTTTCCGCGTAGAAAGCAATCGGCAGGCCGCCGGGGCCAAACGGGAGGGAAGTCATGGCGCGCGGCGGGAATCGTTCCCGGCGCGTCGTGGGACCGGCTCATCGGGGGGCGTTCGCCTCAATGAGGCCGTTCGACCAAGAGCCTCTGCCTCGCGCGCAACACCGCCTCCACGGCTCGTCGGAGACTGCGGACCGACCCGCCCCGCCAGCGTCGACGGAGAGCCAGAAGCTCGACCCCGTCCGGCGGGGCAAGGAAACCGGGGTGCAAGCCTCGTTCCCGCGCGATCTCCGCGAACAGGGATCCCACCAAGGCCTCGAGGTGCTGCGGCCCCGGCTCGGGGAAGCGGATGACGCGGAAGCGGTCGAGGAGCGGGCTAGGAAGGCGACCGGCGTCATTGGCGAGGCACACGATGCTGACCCAGTGGATGTCGATGTCCTGTTGCAGGCTTGGATCGGGGTAGCGGGAGGCGTTCTCCTGCTCGATCAACTGAAGAAGGGCGTCCCAGATGCGGCCGTAGTCCGAACGGGTCGGCGCCTTGTCGATCTCGTCCACGAGCAGGAACGGGTTCGCGTGGCGGTGCCGTGCTATGGCCATGAACGGCCGGCACGGCTCCGTGCTCCACCAGCGCCGCTCGGTGCCGGCGATGCTAGCCCCGGAATCACCGGTGGCGTCGACCCGGTACACGCCGACGCCCAATGCCTCGCCGAGGCGCCTGACGAAGCGGGACTTCCCCGCACCCGGGGGGCCTTCGATCAGGTAGCCCGGCAACCTCACGAACTCCTTGCCGACAAGATCCCCCAGCACGGTGTCTATGGCCTCGGCCGCGTAAGGGAATTCCGCCAGGAGCGACGTGCGCCGGTCCAAAAGGTCGCCGACCGTCACAAGCGGCACCTCGCAACCGATGACGTGCTCGTAGCCCCGCGTCGCGTCCTTCGCCTTGCCGGTGGCGGTGATCGCGGGGCAGACGAGGACGGACCCGTGGCTCGCGTCGGGGCTCGCCGGGCGGTCGCCATGCCCATGCCCCTCGTCCGGTTCCGGATCTGGCGCGGCGGCTCTCCGGCCCGATTGCCTGGACCGGGCGGTCCGGGAAGCCTCCCGGCGCCTCACGGCTGCTGCCGCCCGGTTCCGCACGAAGCGCGTCTCCGCCTCCCCGATGGCCAGGGCATGCGCGGCCAGGGTGAAGTCCGCGTAGTACGGCAACGTCCGTCCCGATGCCATGGCGGACAGGCCGAGCGCGAGGACGCTGGCCGAGGACCTTAGCTCGTTCAGGGCCGCCCCGACCGCGTCCCGCCAGGCCTTGACCGCGTCGGGCGCCATCTCGCCCTCGACGCCGGCCGGGACCTCGTCCGGCAGTGGCTCGTCGTGCTCGGCGAAATCGCGCCATGGCACGACCACGCCGTCCGGGTCCGCCCCAGCGCTGGCCAAGGCGAGGACGCCGAGGATGGCGCCCACCTCTGGCAACCGGTCCAGGGCGGACCACACGGCGCCCGCGGCCCGCCCGGCGACGATCTCGACGTTGCCGGAGAACCCGAGCAGCAGCGTGGCGTCGGCTATCTCCCGGGCCGCCTCGGCGTCCGTCCGGGACGCGAACCGGTCGAGTGCCCGAAGTTCCCCGACCGCGTGCGTGGCGGGATCCACGCGCGCGGCCAGCCCGCGGCCGTCCTGGACGTACGGTCGGGCGAGCCAGTTGCGGACGGCGCGGCCGAGGACCGGCCTGATCGCTCCCGCGTCCCGGACGAGCTGTGCGGGGACGGCGCCGTTCCGGCCCGCATGGTCCAGCCCGGCCTTCAGGACGCGTGGGAAATGACGCAGGACGACGGCGCGGGCGACGTCGCTGGGTACTCCGGCCATGCTTCCTCCTTTTGATCGGTTCGACGAGTGCGGGCGGTACGAGGTGGCGGGCGGGTGCCGCAGGTCGGCGGCGAAACCCGCGGCCAAGCCCTTGGCGTGTCGCCCACCCGCACCGAGTCGTCGCACGCGGGCCATGACTCGCCGACCTGGTGCGGCGGGCCCGTCGCGTACGTCCCACGTGCGGACGGTGGGCGGGTCTCGGCGGCACACGGTCAGGACCGCGGACAGGCACACGCGCATGCCACGTGGGACGCACCCGTCCGCCGAGCGCTGCGAGCGTAGGGCAATAGACAAGACAAGCCGTCAGCGACGGGCCCATCACCGAATTAACGGCTGATGATCCCGGGGCGGCGAGGGGCTTCAAGATTTGGAAAGAGCGCAATTATAGTTCCGAGATCGCAGAAAATCAATCGAGGCGAGCACGGCGAGGGCGGAGGATCGATCGCAAAGTTAACGGCGGCGTGCGGATCTCTTGCTAGGAACCGGCGTCCGAGTGCCGTTCGAGCCGGTCGGTCTCCGTCGCCCTCGACAGCAGGCGCCGGAGGCATCGCACCGATCGACTAGGTGCGACCACCAGGGCTTTCGCGCGAGGACGCACGATGCCGGCGCGCCGACGTGTTCCGGCCCCGACCGTCCTGGCTCTCCCTGTCCGATGCCCCCGCAGCGTCACTACTGGGCCATGCCTCTCGGCCCGGAACCCGGCCCCGGGCAGGACCGCGGCGAGCAGGGCGCAGACCACCTCCTCCCGCCACAGCAACAAATGCGCGTCCGCCCGGCGCGCATGGCGTCGAATTCGGCGAGGCCGAGATGTGATTGGGCGTGGAATAAGGGCTCTGACGCACTCTCGCGGATGCCGGCGGCATTGACCGCACCCCATACCGCGAGATGGAGCCCTCAAGTGCGGCGCAGACGTGGGCCTGCGGCGTATCCGTCGATGAACCGCGGACGGAAACCCACCGGGCTTCCAAAACAAGAAAGTAGGAATCCTAGAATCTGTTTTTTCTGTTGGCGGCTGAGGTATGGGAGTGGCCTGACCGGCTGGTTTTGGACCGAGCTGATTGAGAGGATCAGCGAGGACCGAAGGAGTCGGACATGCGGCGAGGTCAGAAGACGAACGCGGAGCAGGTGGTGCTGAAGCTGCGGCAGATCGAGGTGCAGATAGCCCAGGGTAAGAGCTAGCCCTTGCATGCAGGGAGGTGGAGATCTCTGAGCAGAGTTACTACCGCTGGCGCAAGAGGAGTACGGCAGCCTCCAAGTCGATCAGGCCAGGAAGATGAAGGACCTGGAGCGTGAGAACGCTCGGCTGCGCCGGCTCGTCGCCGACCTTTCTTTGGAGAAGCAGGTGCTGGCGGACGTCGCCTCGGGAAACTTGTAGCCCCCGAGCGACGCCGGCAGGCAGTCGACGGCATCCGGGTGAAGTACGGCCTCTCGGAACGTCACGCCTGCCGGATCGTCGGCCAGCACCGCGGCACGCAGCGCTACGTGCCGACCGTACCGGCCGACGAGGATGGGCTGACCCGAGCCATCGTTGCCCTGGCCTCCGAGTACGGGCGCTATGGCTACCGTCGTGTCACCGCGCTGCTGCAGACAGACGGCTGGCAGGTGGGCAAGGACCGGGTTCAGCGCATCTGGCGTCGCGAGGGGCTGAAGGTCCCCTGCCGACATAAACCCCGCAGCCGCCTCTGGCTGAACGACGGCTCATGTGTGCGACTACGGCCGCTCCACCGCAATCACGTCTGGAGCTTCGACTTCGTGCAGGCGCGGACCCACGACGGCCGCAGCTTGCGCATCCTGACGCTCCTCGACGAGCACAGCCGGGCCTGCCTGGCGCTGAAGGTGGCGCGACGCATCAACAGCCTTGGCGTGATCAAGGCGCTGGCCGACGCCATGTGCCTGCATGGCATCCCGAAGCACATCCGCTGCGATAACGCCCTACGTAGCGAGGAAGGACGGCTGGCCAGGCAACAGGTCTCCGTCCGCGAACATGCGCCCGCGGTGTGTCTGTCGTCAACATCGATCCAGGCGGCTCCTGCCGATCCGGAAGAACTCTCGGCCTGAGCTCACACAGGATCCAGCCGATGCACGCGGAACCGTGGTCCTCACCGTCCTCAACACGAGATGTCGATCCAGGCAGGAGACCCGAGCATTATCTACAGGGTCGTGGTTCTCACGCCCTCACGGCTCTGCTGAGAGGGGTTCTCCCACCTGGCACCGGCCCCTCGACGAAGGGCCGGTAGTCGGCACCGGTCTTGATGACGGCGTGCACCACGCGCGCCATCTTGGCGGTGATCCCGGTCAGCGCCTTGCGCCGCAGGTCGGCATTGTGCCGGTCGCGGGCGATGTAGCGCTCGAACTTGTCGCGGAAGCCGTTCTCCCGCTGCCGGATGGCCACCTGCCCAGCCAGCCAGAGCGTACGCCGGAGCCGGGCGTTGCCGTACTTCGACAGCTTGGTCTGGCCGCGGAAGGTGCCGGATTGCTGGGTGGCCAGATCGAGCCCGCAGAACTTCAGGAGCTGCCGATGATGGCCGAAGCGGCGCAGGTCGCCAGCCTCAGCCAGGATGGTCAGGGCATTGATCGGGCCGATGCCAGGGATGCGGCGCAGCAGCTTGTAGTCGGAGCTGTCCGTCAGGAGGGCGTCGGCCGTGGCCTCGATGGCGTCGCGCTGCTGGATCAGCCCGCGCGCCTCGCCGATGACGAGCTGGAACATGCTCACCGCCGGAGCGTCAGGCGGCACCGGCAGGCCGATCGAGCTGCGGGCCGTCTCGTAGATGTCGCCGAGCAGTTGCGCCTTGGCGACCTTGCGCCCGACGACATCCCAGGCGGCGGCGATGAAGGCCTCCTTGCTCAGCGCGGTGATGCAGGCGGGCGTGGGGAAGCGATCGAGGAAGGCGAAGAACCAGTCCGAGCGGCTGTTGTGGCGGAAGCAGTCGACCTCCGGGAAGTACAGCGGGAGGTAGTGGGTCAGGATCCGATGCAGCACCTCGGTCTTGGCCTTTGAGACGGCGTCGTGCGTCTTGGACAGTTCCTGCACGTCGTTGATGCCGGCGGCGAGCGGGTCGTGGTACACCTGCGAGGCGCCGATGCGGATCATGTGCAGCATGACTTGGGCGTCCTTCGGGTCGTTCTTGTCCCAGCCGTTGTGCAGGGTCTCTCGGGTGCGGGCGAGCGCCACGGAGGAGATCAGGCGCACGGCAAAGCCGGCCTGGAGCAGGCGCCAGGCGATCGGGCGGTGATAGTTGCCGGTGGCCTCGAAGCCGCAGGTCACCGGCTGACCGATGTTCGACAGCAGCGCGATCAGACGGTCATGCTCGGCCCGGGTGTTGAGGACGCTCAACCGGCGTCGTCGGTCGGAGCCGGGCACCTCGATGAGGACCTCGTTGCGGGCCTTGGCGACATCGATGGCTACGAGAACGCCGGCCGGCGGCGTAAGCTGTGGTCTGGCCATGGTCGATCCGTCTCCGGAATGAGGCTTCGAACACCGTCACTCTAGAGACCTGCCGGTCGGCCATGACCGCCCCAGGGCGGCGCGCTGCGCTCAGCATGGCTTCGCGCGCCGCCCCAGAACCGTCGAGCCATCTTCCCGATGTGCTACGGGCCTGAGTTCGTCTCGAAGGCCCTCGACCGCTGGGCCTACGAGAATGGTGTCACGTTGGACTTCTCGCGCCCCGGCAAGCCGACCGACAACGCGCTGGTCGAGTCGTTCAACGGCCGCCTGCGGGCAGAGTGCTTGAACGCTTCGTGGTTCCTGTCGCTGGCCGATGCCCGTGAACGCATCGAGGACTGGAGGTGCCACTACAACGAAGATCGACCCCATACGGCCCTGGGCGGCTTGACGCCCCGAGCCTTCGCCAATCAAGCTGTCACAGCCCGAGAACTTGCATAGGTCGTGGACCACAAACCGGGTCAACTTCATGAGATGCGGAAGCTCACCTTCCGCCCGGACCAAAATCCGGGGGACTCTCAGACTCCAACCATGCAGTAGCCTCTCACTCGGCTCGGTCAAAAATGCCGGTCAGGTCAATCTAATGAGCTGAATTCATTGATGCTTCGTTTTATCTCTATAATCACGCGGCGACATCCCATAGCGTTCTTTAAAGCGGGTAGAAAAATGTGACTGGCTGATGAATCCGCAAGCGTACGCAACGGCGCTGATCGACTTCGGTGCGTGGACAGAATCGGCTAACATAGTGGCTGCCAACTCCATTCTTCGATCCAAAATAAATCCCGAAATATTTTCATTGCGTAATTGGAATAGCTGCTGCAGTCGTCTGAGCGAAATTCTCATAACATTTGCTAGCCGTTGCGGATTGAGAGACGGATCGCCGAGGTGAGCGTCGATATATGCCTTTGCCCGCTGGAGTAAGAGCGTGCCGGCTAGGGACCTTGGCGTCTCTTGAGCTATGCGCTCGGATAGACCAGCCACTAGCAGATCGATCGCAATGGACGATAGCCGAGTGACTAGTTCCGGATTGAGCTGGCCTCCAATTTTGGTTAGTTTTTTTATATAATTAGTGGCAAGAGATGCTGTTAACTGATTTTTGCTGACTATCAGCCCGGCATAAATTGGAACAGGCCCTAAAATTCTCGTCAGGCGCTCTCGTGGAAGTTCCAGTACGAGAGTGCGACTGCGCGCTTCAGACGTCATTTCTGCTGTCGTGATGTCTATAACCATGAAATCTCCGGGCCTTTGGATAGATTTTTGACCTCTCATAGTCCAAGTGATTGTACCAGACAGCTGTATAGAAATCCGGGCAATATTACCGTTCAGTTTGTGCTGGCCAAATGTGGGCGTGATTTCAGTGCGGATTGCACTCTGCGTCACTCGGGTGATTGAGAAAGGACCAAACACCATGGCTTCGAGCATTCCCTCGAGCGGTGAGTCAGATAGCTCCTTCACCTGTAGCGGTAGGATCCACCTTGAGGCAGCATCTTGCCAGGCTTTTACTCTGACCGATGGCTCAAAATCAGACGTGTTAAAAATTACCCGCACCGCGTAGACCTTATTAAGACTTTTTATGAGCACCGATCGTCAAGTTTGAAGTTCATTCGCCGGCCACTCGCGTCTTCACAATTCCTGGTAGTTCTTACAAGATAATCGAAGTCTTGATTCTGGCACAATGGCAAAGATGACAAAAACTATCCTTCACATATCACTATTATGTTATCGCCTATATCATTCGGTTATATGATGCACGCAGATTTTTATATGCCGAGGCTGTCGTTTGCGCGAGTTCATAGAACAGGTGGTCATCTTGCCCGATTGTCTTCGGCTAGATATTTGGTCCCGCTGTGTGGTCTTACGACTGACGCCGCATGGAGGGACGCGCTATGGGATAGGTTCTACACGGCAACGCCACGATGACTGAGACGGTCCGCCGGGCAATCCAAGCTCGTCAAGAGGGCGTAACGGCGGCCGCCAAGCGCTACGGCATCAGCGCCACGACGGTGCAGAAGTGGCGCTCACGCCAGACCAGCACGAATGCGCGGATGGGACCGAAGGAGCCCCGATCCAGCGTGCTCAGCCTGGAGCTGCAGCGGCTCCTGGGCAAGTTGACGCTCGGGACCGAGATCCTGCGCGAGGCAATGGAGCGGGTCGCCGCCCCCCCCCAAACAGTTGCCCTCGCGCGTGACCTCGTGGCCGGGGGACGGCCGGCGAGCGCTGTGGCCGCAGCTTTGAGCGTGTCGCGCCCGCACCTCGCCTCGTCCCGGCAGGCCTCCCCCGCATGGAAGCCCATGGGCCTACGCGGCCGTCCGCCTGCACCCGACGCCGCGTTGCTCGGCGCGATCCAGGCGCTCATCGCCGATCTGCCGACCTACGGCTATCGGCGCGTCCATGCCCTTCTGCGCCGGCAGGCCGAGCGGGATGGGCGGCCTGCGCCGAACGCCAAGCGGGTCTACCGAGTCATGAAAGTGTACGGCCTCCTCCAGCGACATGCGGGCGGAGCCGAGACGCGCCGTCACGAGGGCAAGGTGGCGGTGGCCGTGCGCAACACGCGTTGGTGCTTGGACGGGCTGGAGATCGCGGCAGAGAACGGCGAGCGGGTGCGGCTCGCCTTCGCGCTCGACTGCTGCGATCGGGAGGCAATTAGCTACGTGGCGACCACGGCGGGCATCACGGGCGAGGACGTCCGTGACCTGATGGTGGCCGCCATCGAATACCGCTTCGGGCCGGTCAACCAATTGCCGAGCCTGATCGAGTGGCTCACTGACAACGGCAGTTGCTACGTCGCCCGCGACACGCGCCGCTTCGCCCGCGACCTTGGATTGGTGCCAAAAACGACTCCGCTGGAGAGACCGCAGAGCAACGGCATGGCCGAAGCGTTCGTGCAAACCTTGAAACGCGACTACGTGCGTGTCTCGGTGCTACCGGATGCCGAGAGCGTGCTGCGCCAACTCCCCGTTTGGCTGGCGCACTACAACGACCTTCATCCTCATCGCGCGCTCGGCTACCGCTCGCCGCGCGAGTTCATCACCCGATCAACCAAGGAGATCTTGTCCGGTCTTCAGGGGGGGCAACAACAGGGTGCACTCCAGGTGCCTGCGCCGACCTCAACATTGAGCACCGTCTCACGAAGCCGCGCCATTCCTGGATGAACGGTCAAGTTGAGCGGATGAACCGCACGATCAAGGACGCCACCGTCAAGCGCTTCCACTACGACAGCCACGACCAGCTCCGGCAGCACCTTGCGGACTTCGTGGCCGCCTACAACTTCGGCCGCCGCCTCAAGACGCTACGCGGCCTCACACCCTACGAAGCTATCTGCAAAGCCTGGGTGGACGAGCCCTCTAGGTTCACTCAGAGTCCGCACCACCAAATCCCGGGACCAAACATCTAGCTACGGATCGAGGGCAGTCTGGGGCGCAGGATCGCCTGCTTGCCGTGAAAATTTCAATAAGGTGTTGCGCTCGTGGCGGAGGAATGCGTGCATCCTCTTGCCTTATAATTCTACAACATGCTAAACCTCCTGCCTAGATGCTATAAGGCTCGCTAGGAAGACGTTTTCGACGCAAGCGATTCTGCATATCTAAAGCGTTTAAAAGGCTGCGACGAACCGATTTTGGTCCTGAATGGCAAGCTAAATTTTGGACAGGGTAATGCGTTTCAAGCTACGACAGATGGAAGTATTTCGGGCCGTGATGGTTACCGGATCGATCAACGGCGCCGCGAAATTGCTCTTCATTTCTCAGCCTGCCGTAAGCAGGATTGTTGCTCACACTGAGTCTACACTCAAGCTCTCTTTGTTTAAGAGGATGAAGGGCAAGTTGATGCCTACCCCAGAGGCTAACGCGCTCTTTATCGAGGTGGAGGCTTTCTACCAGAAGGCCCTTCAAGTCGAAAGATTCGCCGGAGGCTTGGCCCAGGGGGCATCAGGAACGCTTAATGTCTCCTGTAGCCCGTGCTTGAGCCGCGGACTGATCGCACGCGCGGTTTGGAAATTTGTACAGCGATTTCCGAACATACGCATCAACCTAAAGACGACGCTTTTAAACGAGATGGCACACGAGTTGCTCAGCACTAAAGTCGACCTTGCAGTACCCGTCTTACCTCTCGACAATCCGAACTTGCGCACCGAGATATTCACGACGGGAAGGATGGTGTGCGTCGTGCCTTCCGATCACGAGCTTACAGCTCGAGAGAACATCGGCATCCGTGGCGTCGCGGAATGGCCTCTCATCGCACACCATCCCTCAATACCGTTCGGGCAACTCGTATCGAGCGCGTTTGATAAGGCAGGTGTGCCCTTCGAGCCTCATATAGATGTTTATCAGACAGATGTCGCATGTGCACTCGTTCGCGCAGGTCTCGGCATCGCGATCGTCGATGAGTATACCCTAGATGGTATAGAGGGAGGTCTACACATCCTAAGTCTAGTGGAAGACATAATCTTAACTCCTAGCGTCGTCCGTTCGTCTCTATCGCCTGCTCGCGGTCATGCAGAAAAATTTGCCGACGTGCTGCGCGAAGTCGCCGGCGCCTCGTTGTAAAACACACCGGTGAACTCCTGATAATAGTCGCCTTTCGGCATTATGCCTGCGGAACTTGTTTGCAAATTTGTCTAGGCCCAGCTCGTTTGTTTTAATTCGAGGTATTATCAGTATGCTGTTAAATAATTCATGTTCTAGCGTAGTCGTCTATGCGAGCGTAGATCAGAAAAATTTTACGATAGACTGATCCTCACTCGGCATCGCGGACACCTCTGACACGCACATGCTGAGTGGGGAAGGTGTCGGATGGTGAAGACGAGACGAGAGCTCACATCCGAGATAATTACCCAGGCCTGTGATGGCAGGGTTCAGGCGCCGATGGTTTTGAGGACGGTGCTGAAGGGGCTGTTGCCTGTGATGCGGGCGGTGTCGACGACGGTGCGGATGGCGGCCTCGCCCTCAGCCGCCCACATGGCGCGGTAGCCGTTGGTTGTGTTTCGGCGTGCAACTTTGGTTCTTCCGCAGGTTCGGTGCTGACGGTGGGAGGCGCTCGGTCTGGTTTGTCGGGCGGTTTCTGGTCCGCCTCACGCGGCGTGAAGGACACGCTGCCGGAGTAGGTCGAGGCCGGCGCGGCCGTACATGAAGCGCTTGATCAGCTTCAGGCGGTTCACCTGCCCCTCGACCGACCCGTTGCTCCACGGCTCGCCGATGGCGGCGTGGACAGCGGCCTCGTCCTGCCGCAGCCCGGCGACGAAGCCGCCGAGTTCACTCGCGGCGGCCGCCTCCAGCCACGGCTTCAATGCGGCCGGATCGCGGGCGCGCACGATTGCACCGAAGCCGCGTATCTGCTCGGCCGCGGCCTGCAGCCTGGGCGCAAGACCACACAGTGCTGCGATGAAGCGGCGATCCGCGGGCGGAAGGCTGGCCGGATCGCTTGTCAGGCACCGCGCGATGAGGCGTGTCGACGGGATGCGGGCCGGCGCCTGAGGACCTGTCGCAGGCGGGATATGGCCAGGCGAGGCTCGATTCTGAAAGATGCTTGGCGTGGATGGTCGGCTACGGCGCGACCTGCTCCGCGCTCGCTTCGACGTGCTATTCCGACACGTGGGCACATCCCGTCGAGCGTGCCGGGCCTGCGGCGGACAGGGAGCCGTAGGCCGCGTCCCCGGATGGGCGAAGCGTCGTGGCCCGGCGAGAGACCGGCCCGGGTCGTGTCACCTGGCGCTACGGGCACGCCGGCAAACTTCGAGATCGGGCGCTTGGCCCTCGGCGCCTTCGCGATGGTCAGGGCGCCACCCCGTTGCCTCGTGCCGCCAATATGAGTCGGCAGAACCCTGTGACCGGCCCTGCCTCAGGCTGCAAAACAGAGGCGTTTCGACCGGCTGGCGCTTCTACATTGAATTCGGTATTTTGACAATATGAATAAGATCCGTCTTCTTGGCGTCGCTATAAAGAGAGATGCGTTCATAGCCAAAATATTTTCAGCTTAGACGGCCCTATCGCCGGAACGGCAAAGGTCGACCGAAGTTTCCTGTCCGCGCCGGTATCGTGCGCGGAGGTTGATCAATGACGACGAATCGTTTCGCCGGGTTGACCGAAAAAATGACCTTCGAGAATGTCAAGGAGCACCTTAATACCAAGTCTCGTTGAGCAGGACTCACGCTGGGTAGCGGTGGCGAGCGGGTTGTGATTCTGTCCTCGGGTTTGGAGCCTGAGGATGGGATGGCCGCTCCTGTGCCGCTGCGGCCAGACTTTGATGCCGGGGCCCTGCGAACTCTGGCCAAGAGCTCACGCGATCCGGATCAGACCCGCCGCCTTCTGGCTTTGTCGGCGATCTACGCGGGCAGTCTGCGCTCCGAGGCGGCCGCTCTCGGTGGGGTTGGGCTTCAGACCGTGCGGGACTGGGTGCTCGCCTTCAACGCTGAGGGGCCACATGGGCTGATCGGCGGCAAGGCTCCCGGTGCCCGCCCGCGGTTGAATGCGGATCTGCGTGCCCCGCTGAAGGCCCTGGTCGAGCAAGGCCCAGTGCCAGCCGCGCACGGGGTGGTGCGCTGGCGGTTGGTCGATCTGGCTCAGATCCTGTTCGAGGACCACGGCGTCTCAGTCTCCGAGCAGACGCTGAGCCGGGTTCTGCGGAGCATGGGCTACCGGAAGCTCTCAGCCCGTCCGCGCCATCACGCTCAGGATCCGGACGCCATCCCGGCTTTTAAAAAGCCTTCCCGGCTCGCTTGGCGGAGGTCGCGCAGGCTGTCGGAGGCAAGCCGATAGAGATCTGGTTTTCCGACGAGGCTCGGGTCGGTCAAAAGAACTCCATCACACGTCGTTGGGCCCGCCGCGGCACACGGCCCGCAGCCTCAAAGGACCAGCGCACCGCCTCCGCCTATCTCTTCGGTGCGATCTGCCCGGCTCGTGGCACGGGAGCCGGGCTCGTCATGCCCCGCTGCACCACCGAGGCGATGAACCTGCATCTGGCCGAGATCGCCAGGGCCGTCACCGCTAGTGCGCACGCCGTGCTGCTGCTCGATCAGGCTGGCTGGCACATGACCCAGAAGCTCATCGTGCCGGCCAACATCACGCTGCTGCCGCTGCCAGCGCGCTCGCCGGAACTGAACCCGGTCGAGAACCTCTGGCAGTTCATCCGTGAGAACTGGCTCGGCAACCGGATTTTTGCGTCATACGAGGCCATCCTCGATCAGTGCTGCGATGCCTGGAACAAGCTCATCGATCAGCCCTGGCGCATCATGTCCATCGGCCTGCGGGCCTGGGCTCATGAGTTCTGATCAGTGAGAGTTGGTATAAATACAAACTTGGTCTGAACTTGGTCCGTATCCTCGTCCGGATTATATGAACTTAACAGCCGGCTTCTTAGATATATTGAAATCAAATCTCTTCCTTATTCGAGTGTTCGCATCTTCAACCCCGACCATGTCGTAGGTCCGATCCCATAGCATCAAAAAATTCTTTTGCGTGAGGGGATTCTTCAGGACCCGTTCCTTGCGGAGCATATTTCTATATTCTTCTGTGCCTTGATACACATAACGTCCGTGTCTGTCTAAATATACATGCACAGGCTCCCAATAATCCGAATTCAATATTCCGGTATGAGATTTTGTCGACTTCAGCCGAAGCCCGATGATAGCAGGCTCATCATCTGCCTGGGGCGACACTTCCGGGAGCATTCTGTGCGTGCGTGACAGGTTTCCGATTGCGATGACCTCATCGCAGATCTCGCCGTCGACGGCATCTGCCAGCTTGCGGTAGATACTCTCCAACCACCTGCAATGCGGTTCGGGCCACCCATGCCGCGCGCAATATAGTTTCGCTTCGGCGTAGACGACCTTTCGGCAGTCAGTCCTGAAACCGAAGTCCGGATCCCAGGACCCGGTGACCGTCGGCTTCTTGTGCACGAAGCCGAGCAGGTCGAAGAGCGCAGCCCATCTCGCCTCGTTAAAGGAGTCGTACCAGGCACCCTCGTACAAGGTTTTGCGTGCTTTGTAGGTATACAGATCGCGCATGCCCGAACTCAAATCGTATGTGTATTCTGTTGCCTGTCCATCTTGCTGATTTCAAGTTACCGAGCGGTTCGTCGCATGGCCCGAGGCAGGTTCGGCACGGGACCATTCGAGACCAGGGGTCGCAAGCACGACGGTTGCCGGGAACGATGCGCGACGCACGGGTAACCCGTAGAGGGAACCGGCCCGCCAACTCGGGTTTACGGCCGTCATGGGCGCGACCCGCTCATCGCCATCGTTGGGCGAGGCCAAGACAACGAGCTGATTCCTAAACGGCGCGAGACGGTCGTGCGCCGTAGCAGCCGCGCGGCGCAGGCAGTCGAAAGAAGGCCGCTCGCCGGGGTTCTGAAATGCGCCGTCGCTCGGACATTCCGTCCTGTACGGACACAGGATGGGTAGCCGAGCGGCCAACGCACGAGGACGGGGGCCCGCCTGGCGGGGACGCTTCAGGGCGGTGGATAGCGCCCCCGAGCCATCCCCAGCCTCTTGCGCATGCTGTATGTTTACCGACCCCCGACCAATGGATTTCCTCCGGCGCAAGCATGCCGCTTCCAATCAGGATCAGTCACGAAGGCGGCATCGCGACGTTCGACATCGGTGTCAGCCTCCTGGATCGCCGCGATGTGCAGCTCTGCCTGGTTCAAGCCGGACCGGTCGACATAGGGGTCATAGAGCGCGACGGACCGCGGCCCGCCGTCGTCGCTGCACTGACGCAGTTGTTCGCGCAGATCCCGCCCGGGAATGGCACCGCGCTGGACCACCTTCTGCCCGGCCGCGCCCCGACGCTCATCCTCGCGCCTGAGTATGCACTCGGGTCGCAGGATTGGGCGGCGGTCGACGCCGCGGTCCGGTCCAGCCGCCGCACCCTCGTCCTCATAGCAGGCTTTGGCGTCGCCTCCGGGCGGACCATCGAGGCTTGGCTCGACGCGGGGAACGACCGTTATGCCGCCTGGGACCGGGAGGATGTCGGCCCGCTCGGGGACGACAACCGTTACGGAGCGGCATGGTGCTGGGTGCACCGACCCGGCGGGGGAACCGCCTGCATCGTCTTCCTGAAGACCTTCCTGGAACAAGCCCACGAGACGCGGATCGCGCGCATGCGACGCGGCAGGTCGGTGCTGCGGCTGCGTCTCGATGACATCGACCTGTTCCCGTTGATCTGTGCGGAAGTCGTGCAGGCGGAAGCGCCGGGTGCCCCGACGACCAGGGAGCGCATCAGGGCCGTTCTCCAGGCCGACGGGCGGGACGCCCTTCCCGTCCTTGTCACCGCCAGCCTGCTGCAGGATGCGCCAGCCAACAAGAACTGGCGCAGGGCCATAGACCGGTTCGTCAACGAGGTCTCAGCGACGCGCTGCGTGAGGTTCGTGACGTGCAACCAAGCATGCTGCCCGTACGATTCGGACGAGGAAGTCGACCGATGGCGTTCGCTCAGCGGCGCCTTCGGCCCCTTCGCGACTTACCACCGCGGCCTGCGCGCCTCGGGGGGCGGGCGCCCCATCTCGGTGCCGGGGACCGCGGAGGGCGTCCTGGTCCGTGGCAGCGGCCCCACGATCGCGGCGGGACCGCTCACCTTCCTGGAGCCCAGCCCCGTCACCGCACTGGATTTGTGGAACATCGAGTACACGCTGCCGCTGACCGAGGAGGGGCTCGGGACGAGGCGAGCCATCGACGAGATTGCGGAGGCGCACGAGTTGGAACGCCTGACGCGCCGCCTGCCCGTGGAGCCGGGTTGGAACCGCCGGCTCACCGAGGGGCTGGAAGCCGTCAGGCACCACCTCGCGGGCACGGCGCACCCGCTCGCGAAGAGCTTGCTCTCCTCGCTGCTGAGCGGCACCGCCGGCACCCGGATTGACCCAGATGCGTTGGAACCGCACCTGGAGATCCTCGGCGAGGCCTTGCACGGCCTTGCGGCGCTAGCTGGCCTTGCGGGCCTGGACTGGCACGGGATCGAGGAGGGCCATGGCCAGCTCCGTCTCGACGGTTCCGGCACCCACGTCCTCGTCTGGCGCGACCCTAGGCTTGGCGGCTTGGAAATGTTGCGGTGCCTTGAGGCGTGGGCACGGGCCTCGCAGCCGCACCCGCGCCTCATCGTGGTGGGCACGGGCAGGCGACAGAACTTGCCTGAAGGACCGGTGATGGGCGACAGGCGCTCCGACGTGACCGAGCCGCCGGCCGACCCGAACGATTTCTCCTTGCCACGCACGCATCGAGCCGTGACTTGCGTCGGCCTGCAGCGGGTGGCGGATATCTACATGGATGGAACCATTCCCATCGCGGATGCCGTCGCGGCCCTCCTGGATCTCCTGGCCGCGGCGGACCGGGAGGCCGCTTAATGCCCGATTGGCCCTATGAGTTGCTCGAGGAGCTATGCGACCAAGTCGGCCTTTCCCGCGTCCGTCGGTTGCCGGCCGGCGGCATGGTGCCGGTCGAACCTCCCGAGGGGGCAGCATACTGGGCAGGCACCTACGCCCGGCTCCTGTTCTGGCCGGCCTGCGAGGCCGGGCTCGCGGAGTCCGCGCGGACCGGCCAGGCTTGGCTCGACACCGTTCTGAAGGCGGACGAGGGCGGACGCCAGGCCCCTGTCGACGGCTACCTCGTACTGGCGCAGGAAACCGCCCCTGAGCGGGGGCTTGTGCGTGCGCTCGAACTCTCGACCCAGGTCTGCCGCAAGCACGTGATCTGGCCCGACGAGAGCGAAACGGGCTGGCGCGGCCTAGCCGCGGTCGGTGTTCTGGGCCTGCCGCGGGAGGCCGCTTTCGTGCGAAGGCAGGTGCAACCCACCCTCGATGACGAGGCGGAAGCCCTCTGGCGACGCATAGCCGAGCATGGGCATGCCGCCATCGCCGCGGAAGACAGGAAGAAGGTCGGACTTTGAGCGGGCTGCGGATCAATCGTCTCCGTGTCAGCGCGTTCCGGGGCATCACGGGCACGGTCGAACTCGACCTGCGGCCGTCCCTTACGGTGATCTACGCCGCCAACGGAACCGGCAAGACCACGTTGTGCGACGCTACGGAATGGCTCCTGACCGGCCAGGTCCATCGCCTCTGCACCGGCAACGCCTTCGATTCCGGCCTGTTGGTGTCGAAATTCGCCTCACGTTCCGAACCCACGGTCGAGGCGGAACTGGAACTGGATGGCCGCCCTCTTTTCCTGCGGAGGAACAGAGGCGGCGCCCGTCTCGGTACGACGCAGGCCGACGCGCGACGGGTGCAACTCGGCAGCCTGCTGGCCACGCTCACCGCGCCGTCCCGACAGGACGCGGGATGGGAACCTCACCACGTCACCGCCATCCGGCGGCGGCAGCAGTTCCTCAGGGCGACACACGTCCTCACTGCCGAGGAACTCGCCACCTTGCTCGACACCGATCCCGAGACGCTCGGTCGGCGCAAGGAAATCTTCGCCGACCTATTGGACATACGGGAGGAGCACGACTCCGCCGGACGGCTCAAGCGCTATGCGGACGCCTTGCTCCCGGACGAGAACGTCCTGATCCAGGCCATGCAGGGAGTGAGGAGCGAGCTCGCGGAAGCTGTCGCAGCCGTCCGGACCGCTGGGCCGCGGCCCAGCGACGAGGAGGCCGGCCTTGGGGAAAGTCTTCTTGGCATCCGCTCCGAACTGTCCGGGTCGCGGCGCGTGGAAGCGCTGGCCGCCGAGATCGGGCGTCGGCACCAAGCCTGGACCACGTCTATGTCGGCCATGCGGATCGTGGACGAAGGCTGGCCCTCGCGTCAGCCGACGGTCCGAGCTCTGGCGGATCGAACGGCGGACGAGGGCCGCCTGTCGAAGTCGTTCGCCGTGGCCGCGGATAGAGCGACGGAACTCGCGTCCCGGATGCAGGCCGCCACCGAGGCGGTGGGGAGGGTCGAGCGGCTCCGCGAGGAGCTGGCCGGGTTCCGCGGCGTTGTCGCGCGGCGGCTGCCGCAACTCGCCGCCAGCGCCGCCGCGGGCTTCCCCTTCGATGCTTCCTTCGCGACACTTCGGCGCCTTCCCGAGGCCAGGATGTCCTCCAGTCTGAGGCTCGAACGCACAGCGGCGCTGCGGTCCCTCGCCCGGCAGGTCGACAAGCTGCCGGAACTCAGGCGCCGCATCGGCGACATGGATTCCAGGCTGGCTCAGCTCGTCGCCGCCCTGCCGCAAGAAGAGGATGTCCTGCGACGGGAAGCCGAGATGGCGAAGGCGTCGAGCGTCCTGGAAGCGGCGCGACGGCGGCTGACCGAGATCGGCCAGCCGTTGGAACGGCTGCGCGCCGAGGCGCTGGCGTTCCTCGACCATCGGCATGAGGATACGGGGTGTCCGGTCTGCGGCCACGATTGGCGGACGCACGAGAGGTTGCGGGCCTCGGTCGAGGCGATGCTTGGCGGCCCTTCGCTCATGGCCGGTCTGGAACGGGAGGTCGCCGACGGCGAGCGTCGGGTTCGGCAAGCCCGTACGGCCGTCGCCACCGCCGCACGGGCGCGGGAGGAGGTCGAACTCCTGACCCGCTCTCGGACGCAGGAAGCGCAGGTCCTGGCCGAATGCGAGCATCAGGTCGGGCAGTTCGGCCTCGATGCTGCCAAGCCGGACCTGCCGGCCGCGTTGTCACGTCTCCGCCAGCGCATCGACGCCGTGGAAGCCTTGTCCGCGCTTGAGGACGAGCTTGGGCCTCGGACGGGCCGCTTCCGCTCGACCCTTCCGGCCGACACTCCTTTGCGGCAGGCCGCAGAGATCTTCTCGGAGAGCATGGAGGGGGAGCTCGCGTCCGTCTCGCGGGAGGCGCAAGCCGCGCAGGCCCAGGCCACGGTGGCTGCGGAAGCCGCTCGAGCCGCACAGGCCGAGACGGCGGGCATTCGGCTCGAACTAGCGGTGGTGCGCGAACGCATCGGCGAGTTGCGGATGCTCCGGGAGCGTTTCACCAGCGCGTGGGCCGTGGTCGCAGGCGATGTTCGGGTCAGCGTGCAGGCCCGGGACCAAGCCCGCTCAACGCTCGAGACCCACGCCGCAATTCTGGCGCAAGCCGAGGGCCACCTCAACGCGGCCAAGGCGGCCCTCGCGACCGAGGCAGGCCGCGAGCGCGTACGGCACCTCAAAGCCAAGCTGGCCCATGAGCGGCATCGCCTGAGCACGGTCCGAAGCAGCCGGGCCGCCGCGACCCGGGGTGCAGCAGCGTTCGAGCGGCACGCCGCGGAGGCCGCGCGCGAGCGGATCGAACAGCTTTCGTCGGTCGTGAATCCGCTTTTCGCGCGCATGCACGCGAACCGGCTCATCGACCGCATCGAGTTCGGCGAGGGCGCCGACTTCCTGCGCTGGTGCGCCGGCGCGGGGGAGGCGACCCTCGACCCGACGCGCGACTTCAGCCAGGGCCAGCGACAGGACCTGGCGCTCTCGCTGTTCATCGCGCGCGCCCGGACCCTTGGCGGCACCTACTTCCTCGACGAGCCCGTGACGCACATGGACGACCTGAACCGCGTGGGGCTCCTCGACGTGCTACGCGCCGTCACCTTGTCGGGGAATGGTCGCCTTAGGCTCGTCGTCACCACGTCGAGCCGCCTTCTCGCACGCCACCTGACGGAGAAATTCGCGCGGGTCGCTCGGGACCAGGACCCCCCACCCATGCAGGTCGTCGAGATGCACGGTAACGGCAGGAGCGGGGTTGAGACAGCCGTCACGTTCCCGGCCCGGGCGGCCGCCCCCGGCAGCATCGTTCGATCCAGGTAGACATGAGCTCGCGGTTCGGCACGGAACGCTCGGGCAAGCCCGACGCGGCGGGGGATTTGGAGCGTAGCCTGTCGCGCGTCGACAGGGCCGCGTCCGTGATGGCCCTGGCCCTGGTCGGCGTGATCGCGGGTTACGTCGTCGAGGCGACACCTGCGAACGGTTCGCCGCTCGCTGGCGCCAGCGTGCTGTTCGGGATCGGCTTGGCCGGGGCCCTGCTCGGGGGCTTGGCCGGCTTCCTGTTCGGGATTCCCCGCCTGCTCACCCGGGACGGGCAACTCGCCTCCCTCGCCCGGCGCGAGCCTGCCGAAGTCACGGGACCGGCGGTGGTCTCGCCCAGTTCGCCCCCTGCCGCGGGGTTCAGGCCCCTGCAGGGCAATTCGAACCTGGAGGAGATCTCCGACTGGGTCACCAAGATCCTCGTCGGGCTCGGGCTCGTGCATGCCGGGCAGGTCACCGATACGGCGAAAGGAGCTGCCACCTACGTGGCCAAGAAGGGGCTGGCCGGTTACCCTGGCGCCGAATTGGTCGTGCTTCCAGTGGGCCTGTCGGCGTTCCTTCCCGGCTTCCTGTTCTTCTACCTCCAGGCGCGGACCCGCATCACCCTCACCCTCTTCATGACCGAGGGAATCCAACGTGCCGGGCTCCCAGCCGAAACGGTCGCGGCGGCCAACGAAGCCAGCATCTTCACCGAGGCCCGCGCCATCGACGCCGCCGCCCGCGCGCGGATCGGGACGCCACTGGGGGCGGCAGTGTCCGTGGAGGCCGACGCGGTGATGCGACGGTACGGCTTCGACGACCTCGTATCAGCGGAAGAGTTCGCGGCGTGGGGGGCGGCGCAAGCGCGAGCTCGGAACCTCGAGGCTGCAGAGACCGCGCTCCGGCGGGCGAACGCGCTGGCTCCCGACGACGTCCGCATCCTACGGCGGCTCGCCGAGGTCCGCATGCTGCGCGGCGACCTGCGGGGCGCGTTGGAAACCCTGGCCGAAGCGCGGATCAAGGCGCCGGACGACCCGCGCATCCAGCGCCAGGAACTTCTCCTCTCCCTCTACCCGCCGCCGCCGGACGGTTTCACGCGGGCCCGCGCCCTCGCCGATGCGCTGGCAACCGACCCCCGCACCGACCAGGATCCGATGGTTCATCTCTGGCGGGCTTGCGCCTATGGACAGGCGCATCACTGGCTTTCCGAGCGCAGTCCTGACACGGACGAGATGCGTACGGCGCGCGATATAGCCCTGCTTTCGGTTCCGCGCGTCGTCGAGCTCGCTCCGGATCCTGAGGGACCGGTCCGAACCCTGTTGCGGAATTTGCTCGATCCCGACGGTCCCGGGGCATCCCCGGCGGAGAACGACCTCCACGATTTCGTTCCGGACCCGGAATTCCAGGCCGCGATCCGACGCGGCCGTTCGTGAACGGCTTTTGCCCGACCAATATCGACGGCGGCGCGAGGGCGAGGAGGCGACCTCCCGTGCGGGATGCGGACGCATAGACGTGCCCATCCGCCATACGGACGATTGGCGCCCGGGATCCGCCATGTTAGCCCGGCTTGATGAGGTGTGGTCCGAGAAGGGTCCGACGGAGGGGTACGCCGAGGATCTGCGCCAAATCGACTTCGAACTGGTGGAGACGCTCGTGCGAACCCTGAGGGGCACTCCCCCGGCCTGCGCGAGCCCGTCACCATCGATCTCGGCGGCCTCGACCTCGTCGTGTTGCTCGACGAGGTTCGGGGCGAGGGGGCGGCCACGGACTAACGGCGGGTGTGGACCGGCCAAAGGAGGAAGGAAGAGGACGACCTCGTCTGCGCCGCCTACCTGATGGCCGCCGGCCTGCGTCAAGGCGCGGGCGCGAGGGTCGAGGCGATCCACCTGAACGGGCGCTGAGGGAGTGCGAAAGCATGCCTCGCACGTTCCCGGGTACCCGGGCGTCGAGTTAGTCGTGCCCACCCGTGGGCCTGGCGGCGCTCCTCCGGGAATACCTGAGCCGCCTCCGTGCCAAGACGGGCGAGAGGCGATCCGCGAACGCCCATGCCGATCCACGCGCGCCGACCCTCCCGGTCGATTCACCGTCCGCGAGAGACGCGCTTTCCAGGATCATGGCCCAGACCGGGTTCTCGACCGAAGTGAACGCCGATGTCTTCAGCCGTATCCCTCGGCCTTCTGCAGTGGATGGTCTGCTCGGCCGCGGCTGCTTATCCGGATTCGAGCGGGCTCAACGTGTCCCCGATATAGCCGCAGACGTGATTGTCGAGCGCGCCAAGTTTACGGCGTCACGGATGGCAACCCGAGGAGCTGCTCCAGCTCCCGCCACTCCCTGGCGGTAAGGCCGCTTGAGGCCTCGTCTACGCGCTCACCCTTCAAGATGCGCCGGACGGCCGAAAGGGCGGTGCGCGACAGAGTGGCGGCTCCGAGCCGGTGCTCGACGAAGGCATCGTGGGTGACCGGGGCCCAAAGTTGCAGCACGCCCATGATGACGTCGGCATATGCCCGGATCTCGTACTGGGCGTGAGGGTCCGCGCGCAACCTGAGAAAATTCAGCAGGTTGTGAAGGTTGGTTTTCCAGTACCACTGCGTGTAAGTGTTGAGTCCCAACCCGATCCGCGCGAGTTCCCGGGCCAAGCCGGTGCGTTCGGGATCCAAGGACGCCCCGGCATCGTCCTCGTTCAGCATCCACCGGTAGCTGGCGTAGTTCCGCTGGGCGTCCGCACGCAAAAGGTCAAGGATTCGGGCGGCCTCCTCCGGCCCGACGGCAGCATCCCTCCCTTGTCGGTTCGAGGCCGACTGGCCGGCCATGTTCTCCGGGGATGGCACGTAGAAATCACTGTCGAGGATCGAGTATCGTCCGGAATACTCGTTCACACTTGCAGTCCTGTGTCGGATCCATTGTCGGGCGACGAAGATCGGCAGCTTCACGTGCAGCTTGATTTCCGCCATCTCGAAGGGGGTCGAGTGCCAATGCCGCATCAAGTACATGATGAGGCCGCGGTCTTCCTGGACCTGCCGAGTGCCTCGGCCGTAAGACACCCGCGCGGCTTGGACCACCGCGGCATCCCCGCCCATGTAGTCCACGACGCGTACGAAGCCGTGGTCCAGGACAGGAAGCGGTCGGAACAGGACCTGCTCCAGCTCGGGTATCGACAGCCTGGCGGTGGCGAACGTCTCGCCGCGGGCTGCCTCCACCTCCTTGGCTTGCGTGTCGTCGAGAGCCATGTGCGCTTCGTCCATCCAGTCCGGAGTCCCCATCTGGGAGACCTGGCGTCATACAGGTCGTCCCACCCTGGGCCGGGCGCAAGCCCCCGCTGTCTGCCGCGGCTTGCGACCCTGGGCCCGCCCGCCTACCTCTGGTGCAGGAGGCGTCATGGACAGCGTGTTCGATCATACCTTGCGGTCGCATCCGACCGCTGACGCGGCGTTCCGCGGGGTCATCGCCGACCTGCTCGACGGGGCGGCGGCAGTGGCGCCGGTCGGTGAGGGGGCGGACAAGGTCAGGGATTCGACCCGCGAGCGGCTGGGATACCGTTTCATCCTGGAAGATATGCGCGCCCGCATCGTAGCGTCGGATCTTTACGGTCTCGACCTTCGAGCGGCGGTTGCGCGCTTCGTCTGGATGGCGTCTGGCAACAACAGGCTGGCCGATATCGCCTTCTACGTGCCTAAAGCCAAGGATTTCACGGACGATGACATCGTCATGCCGGGTTCGAGCTACGGCCACCGGATGCGCTACCCGTCGCCCGGCATCGATCAGATCGAGGGAGTGATCGGCCGCATTCGCAAGGACCCGGCGTCCCGCCGGGGGGCGGTGTCAGTCTTTCACCCGAACGACGCCGTCCGGGACTCCAGGGACATCCCCTGCCTGTTCGGTTTGATCTTCCATCCCCGCGACGGCGTACTCCATGCCAGCGTCATGATGAGGTCGAACAACGCCGCGACGCTTCTGCCGTTCAACCTCTTCGAGCTCTCTCTACTCTCGGAAGTCGTCGCCGTTGAGGCGGGCTTGGTGCCGGGCCAATTGTCCTACACGGCCGGGTCCATGCACCTGTTCGACCGGGATCGGGACCGGCTCCTTGCCAAATTGCCCGGAGCCGGACCGTGCCGCTCGCAGCCGATGGGCGCCATGCCCAGCGAGCCCAGTCCCCTGGAGCAGATCAAAGCCCTCGCGCTTTTCGAGGCCGAGCTTCGCCACGGCTCCGGCGGCATCGACGCTCACAACGTCGGCGAATGGATCGATCGGGCGAAGAGCGCCTTGCATCCCTATTGGCAGCAACTTGCGTACATGCTCCTGGCCAGCGTCGTGGAGCGAGTCTCCGAACGCGCGGCGTTGGACCGTATCAAGGACATGCTTCTTCCAGAATGGTCCGGCCTGATGACTTGGCGCACCGCGAAGCCCCGAGCGGATGTCGCAGCGTCGGCGGGGGACCTTTTCTCCATGCCAGGAGCAGCCGCTGAAGCCGCCGCTAACGTCGTCCCCATAACCCGCACTCGCCTCGCCACGCGGTTCAACGAGATCGCCGTCGAACGAGAGGGGCGAACCGGACAGAGACTTTCCGCCGCAACCCTCCTCGGCCTTCAGACACGATTTTTCGACCGTCTCGCGGCCCGCGGCGCGGAAGATGTCGTGACTCCCGAGGAATTCGAGGGAGCCCTCGAAGAGCTCCGCCGTGGCGAAGCCTGACCTCGGCCCGGGGCGGCGCCCTTGAGCGCCGTCGCACGGCTTCGCGAGCGGCTTGCTCAGGCGTTCGACGCCCCCGATGCCGACAACGCTATGCGCCGGGCGTGCTCCCTTCTACTGAGCGAGGCGGGACAGGATCGACCGCCGATCCGCCTGCGCTCGATCCTGAAGACAATGCAGGTCGACATCGACTACCATGCGGGTCGTGTCGGGGACGAGATCGCGTCCCTGCGTTTCTCCGGGTCAGGGGTGACCATCGCCATCGCGCGGTCGAGCTTCGACGTGGCTCGCGGCCGGGCGCGCTTCTCCATCGCCCACGAGATAGCGCATCTCGCGGTCCTACGCGCGCTCGGAGCCGAGGGCCTCGAGCTCTCGGACGGGGATGCGCAAGCCTACCGGGAGATGGAGAGGCTGTGCGACCTCGCTGCATCCCATCTATTGATGCCCCGAGAGCGGCTCTCGGCGGCGGTGAGGCGCCGGGGCATCGGCAAGGCGGCCGTCCGGAACCTCGCGGAGCTGTTCGACGTCTCGCGGACGGCGCTGTTCCGGGGGATCGGCGACCTCGTCCCGGATGGCGCCATCTCAGAATGGAGGCACTACCGCCGCCGGGACGGGGAAGCCAAGGCCTGGCGGGTTTGGCGCTGGCACGCACCGCACCAGCCGGATCCCGCCACGTCGTCCTCTGACGGCAATCAAGGTAAGCCTCGTCGACCTTGGCTGCCCATTGGCTGTACGCTTAAGCATCTCGCCATCGAGTCGCAGCTGCCTGACCTCGAATTCGACCTCGCCAGGTCGGTCGAGGATGTCGAACTCACGTTCAAGGAGCGGTCGTCCCGATACGATGCGGTGCTCTGCCGCTGGCAAGCCGACGGCCGGCGCCAGTTAGGGTTAACCGCCGAATGGGATCCCAGCGAACCCTCCGCGCGATTACCGGCGTACGGCGAATCCGTTATCGTCGTGCTTGGACGCAGGGGCCGCGTCGACGCGGACCTGTTCGCAGCCACACGGTGAGCATGATGAAGGTCTACATCTCCGGCGCGCTGCAGGCTTCTCGCGACCTGGCAGGCGCGCGGGCACTCTACGAAGCTGCCGCCCTCGCCGTTGAGGAGGCCGGGCATACGCCTTACCTCCCGCACAAGCACACGGATCCCGTCAAGGCCGCAGACCTCGACGCAGTCTCCGTCTTCCGGCGTGACATGGCTAACCTGCGCGCCGCTGACCTCGTCGTTGCGTTCCTCGACGAGCCATCCCTCGGCGTGGGCGCCGAACTGGTCCTCGCGCGGGAGGCCGGGACGCCGGTCCTGGCGCTTCACGCTGCCGGAACCGGCGTCTCCAGATTCGTGGCCGGGTATCTGTCCGACCGCCGATCCCGCGTGGAAACCTATGTCGACCGGCAGGGTATGGCCGATGCCGTCGTCACGTTCGTCACCGCGCACGAACCGCACCTCAGGCGCGTCTCCTAGCGGGGAGCGCTCACCTTTCGGCCCGCCGCGCAGCCTCGATCAGCGCTACGACCGCCGCAGCTCTTTCCTCCACGGTTCCGCGGACGACCGACCTAGGTGTTGCGAATTGCTCGTAGAGGGCATCGATGGTGTGGTCGATCTCGGCTTGGAATGCCTCTCCCGCCTCCCGGGTGCCATCATCTATGGCTGGAAACTCGATGGGCAGCTTCACGATGAGGTCGTAGCGCCCAATCCAGGCCTGCACCGCGCTCGTCAGCGCTCGCCCTTCGGGCGAGGCGCCAAGCTCTGGAAACAAGGCGACCGTGTACGCGAGATGGTCGACGACCGTACGGTCAGCCAGGACGATGTCGGCCTCCGCCTCCCGTAGGCCTTCCTCCACCACTTGGCGAAAGAAGATCAAGGCTTGGCGCAACGGCGCGTTGGTCCCGCGCCGGAAGAACCCAGGATCGTCTGCCTCCACGGCGATGACTCGTGGCACCTCACGGCAGACGGCGACCGATTCGCTCCGCGCTTCGAGCAGGGCCGCCAGATGGTTCAGCAGGGTCGTTTTGCCGGTCCCGTGGCTACCGGTGAGCGCGACTTTCATGATGACCTCCAGACGGATCCGTCCCGGAACATGCGCGGTCGTAAGCCCTCCTGATTCGGTGAGGCCGCGACTCCGCGCATGGGTGCATTGCACATCGCACCGAATGTGGCCGGCCATTAAGCCGGGGCGCGATGACGTGTCCCAAAAAGCAGCTGGACTAAAGCATCCCAGGCAGCATGCCGCAGCTACGGCATGGGATTAAAACACGCCTCATGCTGGGATTTACTGGGATTTATCAGGGAGTAGCGTACCGCTAAGCCCTTGAAGCCACTCACTTAGTTTCTGCCGAAAAGAAGTGGTGGAGCTGAGGGGATTCGAACCCCTGACCTCCGCAGTGCGATTGCGGCGCTCTCCCATCTGAGCTACAGCCCCGTCGAGGCGCCGGCCTTGTAGGCGCGGGCGGCTCAGCCTGTCAATTCCCTGTTTCAACGTCGCCCGCCGCGCGCCGCTCCGGCGCTGGGGTGCGGGCGGCCCGAAGGATACGCGCGGACCCGCATGAACGCCCTGATCTGGCTCTTCGACACGGTCGTCCAGCTTTTCATCTACGTCCTCATCGCAAGCGCGGTTCTCAGCTGGCTCGTCGCGTTCAACGTGGTGAACGTGCGCAACCCGATCGTCGCGCAGATCGGCGAGGTGCTCTACCGGCTGACCGAGCCGGTGCTGCGGCCGATCCGCAACCTGCTGCCCAATCTCGGGGGCGTCGACATCTCGCCGATCATCCTCATCTTGCTGCTGCTGTTCATCAGCCGTCTGCTGCATGAATACGCCGTGCCCGCAGCTTACGTTTACACGCAGTAGGGTCGAACGCCCGTGAAGACGAATCCTGGCCGCTTCTTCGAGGATTTCCGCCTCGGCGAGACCATCCGCCACGCCACCCCGCGCACCGTGACGGTGGGCGACGTGGCGCTGTACACGGGCCTCTACGGGCCGCGCTTCGCCGTGCAGTCGTCGGACGCCTTCGCCCGGGCCATCGGCTACCCGAAGAGCCCGCTCGACGACCTGCTCACCTTCCACATGGTGTTCGGCAAGACCGTCCCGGACGTCTCCCTCAACGCGCTGGCCAATCTCGGCTACGCCGAGGGCGGGTTCCGGCGGCCGGTCTACCCGGGCGAGACGCTCTCCACCGTGTCGGAGGTGATCGGCCTCAAGGAGAGCTCGAACCGGCAGACCGGCGTGGTCTACGTCCGCTCGGTGGGCTCCGACGAGCGCGGCGAGACCGTGCTGAGCTATTGCCGCTGGGTGCTCGTGCGCAAGCGCGACCCCGAGGCGGCGATCGCCGAGGAGCACGTGCCGAGCCTCGCCAAGGTGGTCGACCCGCAGGACCTCGCGGGCGCGCTGCCGAAGCTCTCGGCCGCCGCCTACGATACCGACCTCGCCGGCAGCCCGCACCGCTTCGCGGATTACACGGTGGGTGAGAAGATCGACCACGTCGACGGCATGACCGTCGAGGAGGCCGAGCACCAGATCGCCACGCGCCTGTTCCAGAACACCGCCAAGGTGCATTTCGACGGGCTGGCCGCCAAGGACACCCGCTTCGGCCGGCGCCTGATCTACGGCGGCCACGTGATCTCGCTGGCGCGGGCGCTGAGCTTCAACGGGCTCGGCAACGCCTTCGCCCTCGCGGGCATCAACGCCGGCCGCCACGTGGCGCCGCTCTTCGCCGGCGACACGGTCTATGCCTGGAGCGAGGTGCTGGCGACCGCCGATGTCGGCCGCGACGATGTCGGGCTCCTGCGCCTGCGGACGGTCGCCACCAAGAACCAGCCCTGCGGCGCCTTCCCGGGCCGCGCCGGCGACGGCTACGACCCGGCGGTGATCCTCGACCTCGACTACTGGGCGTTCGTGCCGAAATAGGCGGCCGCGCCCCGGACGGCACCGCTCGGCGAGGCCGGCGGGGGCGCGCCTCAGCGGATCCCGCCGCCGACCACGCCCGCCTCGACCGCCAGCGACAGGCGGTCCGTGACCGCCCACTCGACGCCCACGCCGGCCACCGGCCGGACCGCGATGTCCTGGCGCGCGAACGGCAGCGACCCCGGGGTCGGCCCGACGCGCAGCGTCTGGTGCAGGGCCAGGGCGCCGGTCTTGGCGTAGACCAGCACGTCCGGCGCGACGAGGGTGCCGACCTTCACCTCCAGGGATCCGGCGAAGTCGTTGGAATAGGCGAGCCGCCCGTAGCCCGGCGTGAGGTTGCCGCCGAGGCCGGCGAGATAGTCGAACCCGCCGCTGATGCCGTAGAGGATCGGGCCCTCCTGCCACATCCGGCCGCCCTCGAACCCGATGGTCGGTCCCGAATAGCTGCCGAGATGCCGGGACGTGCTGACCGCGTAGCCGGTCGACAGGCGGGCGTAGGAGCCGGTCCAGCGGCCGTACGCGTCCTCGGGCATCTGCGGCCACGCGAAGGAGGGCAGCGGCGCGAAGCCGATGGACGGCCAGAACAGCGCCTGGGCGGCGGCGGGACCGGCCGGGAGCCAGCAGGCCCCGAGCACGAGGCCGGCCGCGAGGCGGCGGAACGGACGGGAATCGGCGCGTCTGCTCATGCCGCCATCCTACCCGAAGGCACCGGATCGCGACAGGCTTGGCCGTGGCCGCCCGCGGGATCGTGCGCGCCCCGCCCGCCGCTGACCGGGCGCTCAGATTTTTCCGTCGAGGCCCATCTGGTAGTACTTGTGGGTGATCTTGTCCTGGTTCTCGAGGAGCCAGTCGATCGAGGGCTCGTTGGTCATGGCCTTGCGGATCGCCTCGGTCATGCCCCGGCGCTGGATGTCGAACAGCGCCTTGTGGTCGACGTGCTGGGCCTCGATGACGCCGGGGCTGAGCCAGACCGAGCAGATGATGCCGAGGTCGTTGGCCTTGTGCTTGGGGATGTAGCCGGCGCGCACGGCGTCCAGCACGCCGTTGGCGATGGCGAACTGGACGGTGCCCATCAGGATCGAGGTGTACTTGCTCTCGGTGACACTGACCTTGGACACGCACAGGGTGACCGGGCGGACCATGATGTCGGTGTTGAGCAGGGCGAAGACGCGGCTGTGGCCGACGACCTGATCGCCGGTCAGCGTGGCCAGGGCGGTGCCGACCGGCCCGTCGAGCTCGCCGATGATGACCTCGGGCTCGGAGGCGGTGTTGGGCGGCCCGCCCGCGACCAGGGCCTCGCCGGCCCGCAGGATGATGCGCTCGTTCATGCTGTCCCTCGTGGCGGTCGGGCGATCCGGCTCTGCCCGACGGCGCGGCTCCTAACACCGGCCCGCCGCGCCTGTCGACGCGGGCGGGCGCACGCCACCGGCTGCGGCTCCGCGGCGCGGGAGGAGGGGGCGGCCGGAGGGGGGCGGCCGTCGCGGCCGCCCGCCCGGTCAGTCGCGCACGATGACCTTGGTGCCGACGCGGACCCGGTCGTAGAGGTCGGTCACGTCCTTGTTGGTCATGCGGATGCAGCCGGACGAGACCGCCGCGCCCATCGTCTCGGGCTCGTTCGAGCCGTGGATGCGGTAGAGCGACGAGCCGAGATAGAGGGCGCGGGCGCCCAGCGGGTTGTCCTGGCCGCCGGCCATGTACCGCGGCAGGTCGGGGCGGCGGGCCAGCATCTGCTGCGGCGGGCGCCAGTCCGGCCACTCCTTCTTCATGGTGACGGTCTTGGTGCCGGACCACGAGAAGCCCTGCCGCCCGACGCCCACGCCGTAGCGGACCGCCGCGCCGCCGCCGAGCACGTAGTAGAGTCGGCGCTGGCGGGTCGAGACCACGATGGTGCCGGGCTTCTCCTTGCCGGTCCACGCCACCGTCTCGCGCGGGATCGCCTGGCTGCGGAAGATGTTGAGGAAGTCCGCGATCGGACCCCTGTCCAGCGGGTTGGCGGCCGCCGCCGGGGCGCTCCCGAGCAGCAGGCCCGCGAGCCCGAGTAGCGCGATCCGTCTCGCCATGGTCTTCCGTCCTCCGTTCGTCGCGGCGCGGGGACTCGCGGGTCTTCGCGGGTCTTCGCGGATCTCGGCGGGTCTTCGCAGATCTCGGCCAAGCCCGCGCGGAACCCCTGCGCGCATGGGGCGAGCCGGCCCGGACTTCACGGCAAGGTTGAGGCCGGGCCGCCGGTATGGCCACTTCCGGGCGCAGCTGTGTGCTGCGCGCAACACTGGGCGGGTGGCGCGACGCCGTGGGTGATTGCGCGCGGCGACAGCCGTGCTTATCTCAGACTCGTGATCCGATCCGCTGCTCTCCTGACCCGCCGCGCCGCGGGCCTGCCGGACCGCCTCGCCCGGGGCCTCGCCGCGCTGGCGCTGCTCGTGCTCGCGACGGCCGCGCTGGTGGCTGCGCCCGCGCGGGCCGAGGCCGCGCGCCCGGAGGGCCCGGCCTGCGCCATCGCGAGCCCGCGCCTGACGATCCTGTCCGGCACGCCGGACGCGCAGCCCGAGGCTAAGCGGTCCGAGGCCAAGCGTTCGGTCTTCGGCCGCACCGATCTCTGCGCCGCCGACAGCGAGATCCTCACCGAACTGGGGCTGCCGCGCCCGCCGGTCGACGCGCCGCGCCCCCGTCACACTGTCAACGCATCGTTCGACTACAGGTCCGACAGCGTACCGGCCTCCGCGCCGGACGGTTCGCCGCACCGGCCTCCACGCCGGGCCTGACGCGCGCGCCGGTCTCGCGGCCGGCATGATGGCGCGCCCGTCCTGATCTTCGTCCGACCGGCCTCGTGACCGGTCCCGGGATCTGACTCGACGATGCGCGGGCCCACGCTCCGCGCCAGCCTCAGCAGACGCATGCTTTCAGGAGCGTCGGTAATCGTGACCCGCACTTTGTCCGCCAGAATCCCGTCGTCGTTCCGCGCCTCGGCCCGCGCGACCGCCCTCCTGCCCGCGGCCCTGCTCCTGCTGGGTGTCGCCGCCTGCAACCCGAAGCAGGTCGCCGCGCCGGCCCCGCCGGTGCCGGAGGTCGGGTTCGTCAAGGTGGAGCCCCAGGCGATCCCCTACCTGCGCGACCTGCCGGGCCGCGTCGCGCCGATGCGCATCGCCGAGGTCCGCTCCCGGGTCTCCGGGCTCGTGGTCAAGCGGCTCTTCGAGCAGGGCAGCCAGGTCAAGGAGGGCGACATCCTCTACAAGATCGACCCGGCACCCTACGAGGTCGAGCTCGCCAGCGCCGAGGCGGCCCTCGCCCGCCAGGAGGCCGCCCTGGTGCTCGCCCGCCAGCAGGCCGACCGGCTCGAGCAGCTGCTCTCCCGCGCCACCGCGAGCCAGGCGCAGTACGACGCCGCCTTCGCGGCCAAGAAGCAGGCGGAGGCCGAGGTGGCCGGCGCCAAGGCGACCCGCGACCGCGCGCAGCTCAACCTCGGCTGGACCGACGTGCGCGCGCCGATCACCGGCCGCATCGGCCGGGCGCTGCTCACCGAGGGCACGCTGATCGAGCCGGGCTCTACGGGCGCGCTCGCCACGATCCAGCAGCTCGACCCGATCTACGTCGACATCACCCAGTCGGTCGGCGAGCTGAACCGCCTGCGCCGGGACCTCGCGAGCGGCGAGCTGGCGCGGCTGGAGGACAACACCGCCAACGTCCACCTGATCATGGATGACGGCTCCCTCTACCCGCTGGCGGGCCGGCTGCTGTTCTCGGACGTCACCGCCGACCCGAGCACCGGCCAGGTGACGCTGCGGGTGCAGTTCCCGAACCCGCACGACGAGCTGTTCCCCGGCATGTACGTGCGGGCGCGGATCAAGCAGGGCATCGATTCCGACGCGATCGCGGTGCCGCAGCAGGCGATCCAGCGCACCGACGACGGCCGCGCCGAGGTCTGGATCGTGCGCGCCGACGAGACCGTGATGCGCCAGCCCGTCGAGGTCGGGCCGGTGGTCGGGCAGAACTGGCTGATCCGCTCGGGCCTCAAGGCCGGCGAGCGCGTCATCATCGACGGCTTCCAGAAGATCACCGTCGGCGCCAAGGTGAAGCCCCTCGACCAGACCCCGGTCCACGGCGAGACCGGACCGAAGCACGACACCGACGAGGCGCCCGACGTGCCGGGCGACAAGGCGGAGGTCACCCCGCGGGCCGCCGCCGTCCAGCAGCGCCACTGAGTCCGGGAGAGCCCGATCATGGCACGCTTCTTCATCGACCGCCCGGTCTTCGCCTGGGTGGTGGCGCTGTTCATCTGCCTCGGCGGCGCGCTCGCCATCCCGAACCTGCCGGTGGCGCAGTACCCGGTGATCGCCCCGCCCTCCATCGCCCTGTCCACGGCCTATCCGGGCGCCTCCGTGGAGAGCCTCTACATCGGCACCACCAGGCTCATCGAGGATGAGCTGAACGGCGCCGCCAACATCATGAGCTTCGAATCGACCACCGACTCGTTCGGCTCGGTCAACATCACCGCCACCTTCCAGCCCGGCACCGACCCGTCGCTCGCCTCGGTCGAGGTGCAGAACCGGCTGAAGCGCGTGGAGGCGCGTCTCCCGGCCGAGGTGCGCCAGCAGGGCATCCTCGTGGAGGAGGCCTCGGCCGCGACCCTCAACATCATCACCCTGGTCTCCAAGGACGGGTCGATGGACGAGGTCGGCCTCGGCGACTTCCTGATCCGCAACGTCATCAACGAGATCCGCCGCATCCCCGGCGTCGGCCGCGCGACGCTCTACTCGACGGAGCGGTCGCTGCGCGTCTGGGTCGATCCCGACAAGCTGCGCGGCCTCTCGCTCAGCGCCTCGGACGTCACCGACGCGATCCGCAACCAGAACGTCCAGGTCGCCTCAGGCTCGGTCGGCGCGCAGCCGAGCCCGACCCGGCAGGCGCTCACCGTGCCGATCATCGTGAAGGGCCAGCTCGGCACGATCGAGGAGTTCGGCGCCATCGTGCTGCGGGCCAATCCCGACGGCTCGAACGTGCGCCTGCGCGACGTCGCCCGGATCGAGCTCGGCGGCGACGCCTACCAGTTCTCCACGCGCCTCAACGGCGGCCCCGCCGCCGGCATCTCGGTGACGCTCGCCCCGGACGGCAACGCGCTCGAGACCGCCAAGGCGATCCGCGCCAAGATGGTGGAGCTGTCCCAGTTCTTCCCGCCGGACCTGAAATGGGACATCCCCTACGACATCACCCCGGCGGTGGAGGCCTCCATCGAGAAGGTGCTGCACACGCTGGTCGAGGCGGTGGTGCTGGTCTTCCTCGTGATGTTCCTGTTCCTGCAGAACATCCGCTACACCCTGATCCCCACCATCGTGGTGCCGATCGCTCTCATGGGCACGGTCACGGTGATGTGGATCTCGGGCTTCTCGGTGAACGTGCTCACCATGTTCGGCATGGTGCTGGCCATCGGCATCCTGGTCGACGACGCCATCGTGGTGGTGGAGAACGTCGAGCGGATCATGAACGAGGAGGGGCTGCCCCCCAAGGAGGCCACCAAGAAGGCCATGGGGCAGATCACCGGCGCGATCATCGGCATCACCCTGGTGCTGATCGCCGTGTTCATCCCGATGGCGTTCTTCCCCGGCTCGGTGGGCATCATCTACCGGCAGTTCTCGATCGCGATGGTGACCTCCATCGCGTTCTCGGCGCTGCTCGCCCTGTCGCTGACGCCGGCGCTCTGCGCGACCTTCCTGAAGCCGATCGAGAAGGGCCACGGCCACGCCAAGGGCGGCGTGTTCGGGATGTTCAACCGCTTCGTCGATCGCGAGACCGCCCGCTACGGCCGCGGCACCGCGGCGTTCATCCGGAAGTCCGGCCGGGTGATGCTGGTCTACGTCGCGCTGGTGGCGGGCACGGCCTACGCCTTCGTCAACCTGCCGGAGGGCTTCCTGCCGGTCGAGGACCAGGGCTTCTTCACGGTCGACATCCAGACGCCCCCGGGTGCCTCCTACAACCGCACCCAGGAGGCGGTGCGCAAGGTCGAGGAGCACCTGCTGGCGCAGCCCGGCGTCGCCACCGTGACGATGCTCAACGGCTTCTCGTTCTCGGGGCAGGCCCCGAGCACCAGCCAGGCCTTCGTCACCCTCAAGCCGTGGAGCCAGCGCGACGCCAAGAACTCGGCCGCCGCGCTCGTGGCCGGCACCAACGCGGCCCTCGCCACGTACCGCGACGCCACGGTGGACGCGCAGGAGCCGCCGCCGGTCGACAACCTCGGCAACGCGGCGGGCTTCTCGTTCCGCCTGCAGGACCGGGCCAACCGCGGCTACGCGGCCCTGCTGTCGGCCCAGGAACAGCTCCTGAAGCTGGCCTCGCAGAGCCCGGTTCTCCAGAAGGTGAAGATCGAGGGCCTGCCGCCGACCCCGCAGGCGGAGCTGGTGATCGACCGCGAGAAGGCGGCCGCGCTCGGCGTGAAGTTCGAGGACATCAACAACACGATCCAGCTCAACCTCGGCTCGGTCTACCCGAACGACTTCCCCAACCGGGGCAAGATGCAGCGGGTCTACGTGCAGGCCGAGCAGCTCCAGCGCATGAACGCGTCGGACATCCTCAACTACGCGGTGAAGAACGCCACCAACACGATGGTGCCGATGTCGTCCTTCGCGGAGCTGAAATGGAGCATGGGGCCGAGCCAGATCGTCGGCTTCAACGGCTACCAGTCGGTGCGCTTCACCGGCGAGCCGAACCCCGGCTACACGTCGGGCGACGCCATCGCCGAGATGGAGCGGCTGATGCTGCAGCTGCCGAAGGGCTTCGGCTACGCCTGGACGGGTCAGTCCTACCAGGAGAAGCAGGCGGGCAGCCAGGCGAGCCTGCTGCTCGCCCTGTCGGTGCTGATCGTGTTCCTGTGCCTCGCCGCGCTCTACGAGAGCTGGGCGATCCCGGTCTCGGTGATGCTGGTCATCCCGCTCGGCGTCATCGGCGCGGTGGCGGCCGTGTACCTGCGCGGCATGCCCAACGACGTGTACTTCAAGATCGGGCTGATCACGATCATCGGCCTCTCGGCCAAGAACGCGATCCTGATCGTGGAGTTCGCCAAGGACCTCTGGAAGCCCGGCACCTCCGTGGTGCGGGCCGCGGTCGAGGCGGCGACGCTCCGGTTCCGGCCGATCGTGATGACCTCGCTCGCCTTCATCTTCGGCGTGGTGCCGCTGGCCATCGCCACCGGCGCCGCCTCGAAGAGCCAGCAGGCGATCGGCACCGGCGTGATGGGCGGCATGATCACCGCGACCGTGCTGGCGGTGTTCTTCGTGCCGGTCTTCTTCGTCGTCGTCATGCGCCTGTTCCGGCGCAAGGCGGTGGCGGAGGGCGAGGTGGCGGAGGCCGAGACGCGGCACGAGCCGGCGCGGGTAGCGGCCGAGTAGGCCGGCGCCGGCCGCGCGCTCCGTCATCGCGAGCGGAGCGACGTGACCCAGGGCAGCGCGCCGTCGCGCGGCGCCGCCCTGGATGGCTTCGGTGCGCTCGCCAAGACGGGGCGCGTCTAAGCCGCGATTCTGTAACGGGGATGAAGCGGGGAAAACGCGCTTCGGAACGCGCTTCGGAAGACACGAGATGTCGCGCCCCCGCGACAGGCTCGGCCCTCGTCTTGTATACAGATGGTCCGATGCTTGCTGACGCCGCGGTGGACACCGCCGGGGCAGCCGGCCGGTGGCGCATTCACGGTCTCGGAGATCCGCTTGTCCCGCTCAGCCCTGAAGACCCTCGCCCGCGGCGTGGCCGCGAGCACGGTCGCGACGTTCGCGTTCGCCGCGCTGCCCGCGCAGGCCGCCAACGTCTTCCGCTTCGCCTTCCAGGGTGACCTGAAATCCCTCGACCCGTACTCCCTCAAGGAGAGCTTCACGGAAGGGATGCAGCAGGCGGCCTACGAGTCCCTCGTCACCCTCGACAAGAACCTGAAATTCGCCCCCGGCCTCGCCGAATCCTGGGAGACGCCCGAGCCGACCCGCTGGCGCTTCCACCTGCGCAAGAACGTGAAGTTTCACGACGGCTCGCCGTTCACCGCCGACGACGTGATCTTCTCCGCCCAGCGCGTCCGCGCCCCGGGCTCGAACTTCACCACCAACGTGCCCGCCGACGCCGAGTTCGTGAAGGTCGACGACTTCACCGTCGACATGGTGCTGAAGAAGCCGAACCCGATCGCCATCGCCCAGTTCCCGACCTGGGTGATCATGTCGAAGGCGTGGTCCGAGAAGAACGGCGTCGTGCAGCCGACGCCGCCCAGCGCCACCAGCCCGAGCTACGCCACGCTGCACGAGAACGGGACCGGCCCGTTCGTGATCACCGAGCACCAGCCCGGCGTGAAGACCGTCTTCAAGAAATTCGACGGCTACTGGGGCAAGGTCGAGTCGAACCTCGACGAGGCGGTGCTGACCACCATCGCCAACCCGGCGACCCGCGTCGCCGCGCTCCTCTCCGGCGAGGTCGACTGGATCGACCCGGTGCCGCTGCAGGACCAGCAGCGGGTCAACGCCAGCGGCACCGCCACCGTGATGGCGGGACCTGAGCTGCGCACGATCTTCCTCGGCATGGACCAGGACCGGGACGAGCTGAAGGATTCCAGCGTCAAGGGCAAGAACCCGTTCAAGGACATCAAGGTGCGCGAGGCCTTCTACCTCGCCATCGACGAGGACACGATCGCCAAGCGCGTGATGCGCGGGCAGGCGGTGCCCTCCGCGCTGATGATCGCCCCGGCCCTCTACGACCGCGGCGCCGAGTTCAAGCGCCCGGCCACCGACCTCAAGAAGGCCAAGGAGCTGATGGCCCAGGCGGGCTACCCGGACGGGTTCTCGCTGACCATGGATTGCCCGAACGACCGCTACGTCAACGACGAGGCGATCTGCCAGGCGGTGGTCTCGATGCTGGCCCGCATCAACGTCAAGGTGAACCTGAACGCCCAGCCGAAGGCCAAGTACTTCGCCAAGGTGCTGGCGCCTGCCTACGACACCTCGTTCTACCTGCTGGGCTGGACCCCGTCCTCACTGGACAGCCACAACATCCTCTACGAGATCGTCGGCTGCCGGAAGCCCGGCGACAAGTCGGGCCGGGGCAGCTGGAACCTCGCCGGCTACTGCGACCCGAAGATCGACGCGATCGCCGACAAGGTCGAATCCGAGACCGACAAGACCAAGCGCGACGCCCTGATCAAGGAGGGCTTCGACGTCCTCAACGCCGACTGGGGCTACATCCCGCTGCACCAGCAGGCGCTGGCCTGGGGCGTCTCCAAGAAGGTCCACCTGACGCAGCGCGCCGACAACCTGCTGCTGCTCTACTGGGTGTCGAAGGACCCGCAGTAGGGGCCGGGGCGTGCTCGCCTTCCTGCTGCGCCGGGTGATCCAGGCGGCCGCGGTCCTCGCGGTCGTCGGGCTCATCGCCTTCGCGATGTTCCGGTTCGCGGGCGACCCCGTGAACCAGATCGTCGGGCCCGACACCACCGTGGCCGAGCGGGCCCAGATCCGGACGGATCTCGGCCTCGACGACCCGGTCCTGGTCCAGTTCGTCCGCTACGCCGGCAACGTGGTGCGGGGCCAGTTCGGCATCTCGTACCAGTTCCGGCAGCCGGTCTCGCAGCTGCTCGCCGAGCGCATGCCGGCGACGCTGGAACTCGCCTTCTGCGCGACGGTCTTCGCCCTGGTGGTGGGAATCCTGATGGGCGTGTACTGCGCGCTGCGCCGGGAGTCCTGGCTCGCCGGGCTGTTCCAGGCGGTCTCGCTGATCGGGATCAGCCTGCCGACCTTCCTGATCGGTATCCTGCTGATCTACCTGTTCTCGGTGACGCTGGGCTGGCTGCCCTCCTACGGGCGCGGCGACACGGTGCGGCTCGGCTGGTGGACCACCGGCTTCCTGACCGCCTCCGGGCTCAAGGCGCTGATCCTGCCCTCGGTGACGCTCGGCCTGTTCCAGATGACGCTGATCATGCGGCTGGTCCGCGCCGAGATGCTGGAGGTGCTGCGCACCGACTACGTCCGCTTCGCCCGGGCGCGGGGGCTCACCACCCGCGCCGTCCACCTGCGGCACGCGCTCAAGAACACCCTGGTGCCGGTGATCACCATCGCGGGGCTGCAGCTCGGCTCGGTCATCGCCTTCTCGATCATCACCGAGACGGTGTTCCAGTGGCCCGGTATGGGCCTGCTGTTCGTCCAGGCGGTGCAGAACGTCGATATCCCGATCATGTCCGCGTACCTGCTGCTCGTCGCGCTGATCTTCGTGACCATCAACCTCGTGGTCGACATCCTCTACACGGTGGTGGACCCGCGCCTGCGGCTGCCCGCCGGGCGGACGGCGTGAGGTCGGACATGACGGACTCCTCCGCTTGGCCACCCCGTCATCGCGAGCGCAGCGAAGCGACCCAGGGTAGCGCGCGTCCGGTCGGCGTGGCGCTGCTGGATTGCTTCGCTCCGCTCGCAAAGACGGTGGCTGCCTCCCTGAGCTTCCCGACTGGACATGGCGTGAGGGGCGGCCGATGAGCGGATACGACCTCGACGCGGGCGACGCCCCGCCGGTCCCATTGCCGGAGGCGAAGCCCTCGCGGCTCGCGCGCTGGCGCGACTCCGACCTGCTGGCGAACTTCCTGCGCTCCAAGGTGGCGGTGGCGGCGCTGGTCGCCACGCTGCTGATGGTCGGTCTCGCCTTCGCGTCGCCGTGGATCGCCCCGCAGAACCCCTACGACCCGGCCCAGCTCGACCTGATCAACTCCAACCTGCCGCCGATCTGGCAGGCGGACGGTCAGGCGCCGTTCTATCTCGGCACCGACGACCAGGGCCGGGACGTGCTCTCGGCGGTGCTGTACGGCCTGCGCCTGTCGCTGATCGTCGGCGTGCTCGGGGTGCTGACCTCCGGGATCCTCGGCATCGCGCTCGGCCTGATCGCCGGCTACGCGGGCGGCTTCCTCGACACGCTGATCATGCGGGTCGCCGACGTGCAGCTCACCTTCCCGGCGATCCTGATCGCCCTGGTGGTGGACGGCGTCGCCAAGGCGAGCTTCGGCAGCGCCCTCGACGTCGGGCCCTTGATCGGGCTGATCGTGGTCTCGATCGGCCTGTCCTTCTGGGTGCAGTACGCCCGGACCGTGCGCTCCTCCGTGATGGTCGAGAAGGGCAAGGACTACGTCCAGGCGGCGCGGCTGATCGGCCTGTCGCCGCCGGTGATCATGGTCCGCCACGTCCTGCCGAACGTCACCGGCCCGGTCTTCGTGATCGCGACGATCAACCTCGCGCTGGCGATCATCACCGAGGCGACCCTGTCGTTCCTCGGCACCGGCCTGCCGGAGACCATGCCGTCGCTCGGCACGCTGATCCGCACCGGCAACCGGTTCCTGTTCTCCGGCGAGTGGTGGATCGTCGCCTTCCCGGGCCTGGCGCTCGCCGGGCTCGTCATCGCCATCAACCTCCTGGGGGATTGGCTGCGCGACGCGCTCAATCCGAAGCTGCAATGATCGGGCATCGTCATCGCGAGCGCAGCGAAGCGACCCAGGGCAGCGCGACATTGGTGACCATGGCGCCGCTGGATTGCTTCGCTCCGCTCGCAAGGACGGGAGTGGCCGTCCGACGGCCCGACGCCGGAACGGCCAAGGCATGACCGACACCATCCTCTCCGTGCGCGACCTGACGGTCGCCTTCGACACCCGCCGCGGGCCGCTCACCGCCATCGACCGGGTCTCGTTCGACATCGGCCGCGGCGAGATCCTGGGCGTGGTCGGCGAGTCCGGCGCCGGCAAGTCGGTGACCGGCTCGGCGGTGATCGGGCTGATCGACCGCCCCGGCCGGATCGCCGGCGGCGAGATCCGCCTGCGGGGCGAGCGCATCGACAACCTCTCCCCCGAGGCGATGCGGCGCGTGCGCGGCAAGCGCATCGGCATGATCTTCCAGGATCCGCTGACCTCGCTCGACCCGCTGTTCCGGGTCGGCGACCAGATCGTCGAGACCCTGCGCACCCACACCGACCTGTCCGCCAAGGCGGCCCGGACCCGCGCCATCGATCTGCTGGCCGAGGTCGGCATCCCGGCGCCCGAGCGGCGGATCGACGGCTACCCGCACGAGTTCTCCGGCGGCATGCGCCAGCGGGTGGTGATCGCGCTGGCGCTCGCGGCCGAGCCGGAGCTGATCATCGCCGACGAGCCGACCACGGCGCTCGACGTCTCGGTCCAGGCCCAGATCATCACGCTGCTGAAGCGCCTGTGCCGCGAGCACGGCACCGCGGTGATGCTGGTCACCCACGACATGGGCGTCATCGCCGAGGCCGCCGACCGGGTCGCGGTGATGTATGCCGGGCGGGTGGCCGAGATCGGCCCGGTCGCCTCGGTGATCGCCAAGCCCCACCACCCCTACGCGGTCGGCCTGATGGGGGCGATCCCGACCCTCTCGCAGGAGGCCGACCGGCTCAGCCAGATCCCGGGCTCGATGCCGCGGCTCACCGCCATCCCGAAGGGCTGCGCCTTCAACCCGCGCTGCCCGAAGGTCTTCGCCCGCTGCCGGGTCGAGCGGCCCGAGCCGATCCCGGTCGACGCGAGCCGGGTGGCCTGTCACCTGTACGATGCAGCGGAGCGCGCAGCGTGAGCGCCTACGTCGAAGTCACCGACCTGCGCCGCCAGTTCGACGTCTCGAAGCCCTGGCTCAACCGGGTGATCGAGCGCGAGCCGCGGAAATTCCTCACGGCGGTCGACCGCGTCGGCTTCGAGATCCGGAAGGGCGAGACCTTCGCGATCGTCGGCGAATCCGGCTCCGGCAAGTCGACGGTGGCCCGGATGGTGGTCGGCCTGCTGCCGCCCACGGCCGGCGAGGTGCGGATCACCGGCGTCTCGATGACCGACCCGCGCCAGGCCGCGGCGCGGCGGCGCCTGCGCGCCCGGATCCAGATGATCTTCCAGGACCCCTACGCGTCCATGAACCCGCGCTGGCGGGTCGGGAAGATCATCGCCGAGCCGATCCGGGCCTTCGACCTGATCCAGGGGGAGGGGGCGATCCGCGCCCGGGTCGGCGAGCTTCTGGGACTTGTCGGCCTCCACGCGGATGATTCCAAAAAATACCCGCACGAATTCTCAGGCGGGCAGCGCCAGCGGGTGGCGATCGCCCGGGCGCTGGCGAGTCAGGCCGAGTTCCTGGTGGGCGACGAGCCGACCTCGGCGCTCGACGTCTCGGTGCAGGCGCAGATCCTCAACCTGATGCGCGACCTGCAGGACCGGCTGGGGCTGACCTACCTGTTCATCTCCCACAACCTCGCCGTGGTCCGCCACATGGCGACCCGCGTGGGCGTGATGTATCTCGGCCGCCTCGTGGAGGTCGCGTCCGCCAGGGACCTGTTCGCGACGCCGCGCCACCCCTACACGCGGATGCTCCTCGACGCGGTGCCCGACCTCGCCCATGTCGGCCGCGCCCGGGTGCCGGTCTCCGGCGAGATCCCGAACCCGATCGACCCGCCGCCCGGCTGCACCTTCAACCCGCGCTGCCCGCTCGCCAACGACCGCTGCCGGACCGAGGTGCCGGCGCTCCTCGACGGCGTCGCCTGCCACGCCGTGCAGGAGGGGCGGGCCTGACAAGCGGGCCTGACAAGCGGGCCTGACATGCGGGCCCGGGGGCTGCCCCGGGCGGCCGTTGCGCTCGGCCCGCGCAGGCGCTATGGGCCGTTCCCGATGGGGATGGAGTTCCCCGAAACCGCCCGTCAGGGCTGATGACTCCTACCGCGAAACCGGCGGTGGGAGTGCGTCTTGCAAGTACCCGCCGCGACGGCGGGTTTCTCATGCCCGCCCGACGCACTGGAGCGCGCATGTCCTTCACCACCTGCATCCTGGTCATGATCGGCGGTGCCCTCGGCACCCTGGCCCGCTACGTCGTCTCGGTGCTGGCGCTGCCCATCAGCCGCGACCTGCCCTGGGGCACGATCCTCATCAACGTGACGGGCTCGTTCATCATCGGCCTGTTCGGCACGCTGACCCTGGCGCATGGGCGCTTCCCGGTCTCCGAGAACGTCCGCCTGTTCGTGATGATCGGGCTGTGCGGCGGCTACACGACCTTCTCGTCGTTCAGCCTCCAGACCCTCGACCTCATGCGGAACGGCGCGGTGGTCCGGGCCATGGTCAACGTGTTCGCCTCGGTGGTGCTCTGCGTCCTCGCGGTCGCGCTGGGCCACGTCGTGGCGGCCCACTGGAACGGCGGCGCCGTGCAGATCGCCCAGGTCAGCATCGAGGAGGACGGCTGACCGGGCGGCGGCTGCGCGCATCGGCGCGGCCCGGCCCTCACGCGTCGCGCCACTGGGCGAAGGTCGCGGCCTGCCCCACCGTCGCGCCGTCGCGGTCGAGCTGCCAGACCACCGCCTCGTCGATCCAGAAGCGCCGGCCGTCCTTGGCGATCCGCAGGCCGCGATAGCCGCGGCTGAAGCCCTCCCGGGTGACCGCGTCGAGGAGCCGCTGCCGCTCGGCCCGCTCGGGGGCCTCGGCCGAGAGCCGCGAGGGCAGGCCGACGAGCTCGTCCCACGCGTAGCCGAAGCAGGCCTGCGCGGTCCGGTTGGCGTAGACGAAGCGCGGATCCGCGCCCCCGTCATGGGCGAGCACCGCGAACGGGGCCTCCGCGTAGAGCCAGTCCGCGTCCGCATCCGCCGGCACCAGAGGCTCGCCGAGGCGCCGCGCGTAGCTGCCGGTGAGCAGGGCGAAGAAGTCCGGGTCTTGCGAGAGGTCCGTCATGATCCGCTACAGGACTGGGTCGGCGTCGATGCGCATGCGCAGGATCGCGTAGGGCGGCTGCTGCAGGTCCCGCCCGCGGTTGAATTCCGGCCGCCGGTTGACCTGGGCCGCCGAGATATAGAGCCACCGGTCCGGGGTGATCCAGAACGTGTCGGCCCAGACCAGCCGGTCGTCGGCGGCCAGCACCTCGACGGTGCCGTCCGGCAGGCGCCGGCCGACCGCGTTGTGCTCCTGCAGGCTGAGATAGACCCGGTCCCGGGAATCGGTGGTCAGTCCCCCGGTCATGCCCTTCTCGCCGAGATCCTCGACGGCGGCGGCCACGGCCGCGTCCGCGACGCCCGGATCGCGCAGGGCCGCGGTCTCGACCGCGTAGAGCCGCCGGCTCATCAGCGGCGCGTAGTAGAGGCGGCGGCCGTCCGGGCTGATCGCGATGCCGTTGGCGCCGCCCTTCGGGCTCTTCTCGGGCGCGTCGCCCTTCCGCTCCATCACGGGGCGGCGCTCCACGAACTTGACCAGGCCCTCCTCGGACCGCGTGCTGACGTGGTCCGCGAGGCGCCGCACCACCCGCCCGCTGTCGAGGTCGACCGCCAGGATCGCGCCCGCGCCGGACTGGCCCTGGTCGGTGACGTAGGCCAGAGCCCGCCCGTCGCGCACATCGACCCGCAGGTCGTTCAGGGAGGAATCCGGGCCGATGCCCGCGTCGAGGGGGATCGTCCGGCGGACGCTGTTCCGGCCGATATCGATTGCCAGGATCTTCGCGCCGCCCGGCACCGGCCGCCCCTTGCCCGCGGGCAGGCCGGCATCGAGGATCCAGAGGGTGTCGTCGCGGTCGAAGACGCCGTTGGGGACGTGGAACAGCGACGCCTGCGGCGCCCCCGGATCCGGGCGGTTGGTCGCCGCGTCCGGGTAGGGCTTCACCGACCCGTCGGGCAGCACCTCGCCGAGGGTGATCGGCTCCGCGCCGGTGAAGCGCGGCATCATCACGAAGATCCGGCCGCCCCGGGCGATGGCGAGCCCCGTGGGGGTCGAGGGCGCGTCCGCGGCGATGGCGAGCTCCAGCGTCCCCACGGGCCGGCTCGTCGGGGGCGACGGCGTCGCGGCGCGCGCCGCGGGGGCGGCGAGGGCCAGGAGACCGGTTCCGAGCAGGCGGCGGCGGTCGAGGCGCATGGGAATCCTGTCGCGGAGCTTGTCGGGGCGGGGGTCTTGGCGCGCCGCTCAACCTGTGGGGATGCCGGCCCAACGCGCGGGCCCGGCGCGCGATCCCGCGATGCGGTATCGCGGCGGCCTCGCGGCGGAATTCCGGGACCGGTCCCCGGGCCCGGTGATCGGGAGCCGCCTCGGGGCGGTCCACAGGTGCCGGGGCGCGACGCTGGCTCCGGCCCACGCCGTCACGCTAAGCACGGTCGTGCCGGGCGTTCGATTCGGCGCCGCACGGGCCGCGGCCCGGCTAGCAGATGTGGAGAGGTGGGACACGCATGGATCCCGAAGGATCCGAACCGGCGCCGGAGACCGCGCCCCGGCCCGCCGCCGGGCCGCTGCGGGTCCTCGCCCTGGCGGTGCAGAAGGGCGGGACGGGCAAGACCACCCTGGCGGCCTCCCTGGCGGTCGCCGCCGCGGAAGCGGGCGAGCAGGTGACCGCCCTCGATCTCGACCCGCAGAGCTCGCTGGCCGGCTGGGGGGCCCTGCGCAAGGCCGACGGCAGGAGCGACCGCGCGCGCGACGCCGTCGCGGTCGACCGGGTCCAGCCCTGGGAGATGGGCCAGCTCTCGGAGATCCTCGGCATCCTCGCCGAGCAGGGCACGACCCTCGCCGTCCTCGACACTGCCGGCAGCGCGTCCGGCCTCGCGCCGGCCCTGAAGGACGCCGATTTCGTCCTGATGCCGGTCCGCCCCTCCCGGCTCGACATCGTGGCCGCCCGGCCGACGCTCCAGGCGCTGGTCGGACTCGGCCTGCGGGAGCGGCTGGCCCTGGTGCTGAACCAGTGCCCGCCGCCGCCCTCGCCGCGCACCAGCGCCTACGCGGCGCAGCTGCGCGCCCTGGGCGTGCTGGCCGAGCCCGGGATCATCCACCGGGTCGACCACCAGGACGCCCTGGCGACCGGGCTCGGCGTCACGGAATTCGCCCCCGGCAGCCAGGCCGCCGAGGAGGTCCGGGCGCTCTGGGCCTGGGTCGACGGGAAGATGCGGTCGGCGCCCGCCCGCTGAGATCGGCCTTCCGCCGGGATCAGCCCTGGCCGAGGGCCGCGAGGATCCGCGCCCAGGAGCGCGTGCCCTTGTGGAAGCTCGTCAGGTCGTACTTCTCGTTCGGCGAGTGGATCCGGTCGTCGTCGAGGCCGAAGCCGATCAGCAGGGTGTCGCGCCCCAGGATCCGCTTGAAGTCGCCGACGATCGGGATCGAGCCGCCCGCGCCCACGGTCACCGCCGGCACGCCCCACTCGTCCTGCAGCGCCGCCTTGGCGGCCCCGAGCTGCGGCATGTCGAAGGGCAGGCTGATCGCCCGCGAGCCCTTGTAGGTGATGACCTCGACCTGGCAGTCGGCCGGCACCCGCGCGCGCACGAAGGCCTCGAAGCTCTCGGCGAGCCGCTTCGGGTCCTGGTCGTCCACGAGGCGGAACGAGACCTTGGCAGAGGCGGTGGAGGCGATCACCGTCTTGGTGCCCTCGCCCGTATAGCCGCCGATGATGCCGTTGGCGTCGCAGGAGGGGCGGGACTGCACCAGCTCGATCGGCATCCGCCCGCGCTCGCCCGCGGGCTCCTTGAGGCCGATCGGCCCGAGCAGCGTCTCCGGCGTCAGGCCGAGGCCGCGCCACTGCTCCAGCAACTCCGGCGGGCGCTCGTGAACGCCCTCGTAGAAGCCCGGGATCGTCACCCGCCCGTCCGCGTCGTGCAGGTCGGCGATGATCTTCGACAGAACGTGGATCGGGTTGCGCGCCGCGCCGCCGAAGAAGCCGGAATGCAGGTCGCGGTCGGCGCAGGTGACCTTCACCTCGAAATAGGCGAGCCCGCGCAGCGACGACGTGATGGCCGGGGTCTTCCGGTCCCACATGCCGGTGTCGCAGACGAGGACCACGTCGCAGCCGAGTCTCTCGCGGTTGGCCGCGACCCATTCGGGCAGGCCTTGTGATCCACTCTCCTCGGCGCCCTCGATCAGGATCGTGACGCCGCAAGGCAACTCGCCGTGCATGGCGATATAGGCCCGACATGCCTCCACGAAGGTCATCACCTGACCCTTGTCGTCGGAGGCGCCGCGCCCGACGATCGTCTTGCCGCCCTGGCCGTCGTCAGCGATGTGCGGCTCGAAGGGCGGCGTCTTCCACAGGTCGAGGGGATCGACCGGTTGCACGTCGTAATGGCCGTAGAACAGGACGTGCGGCGCTCCCGGCTTCGGCCGGTGGGCCAGGACCACCGGGTGGAGCGAGGTCTCCTCCACCGAGGTCTCGAAGCCCAGCGCGGTCAGGTCCTGGGCGAGCCAGGCGGCGGCCTCGCGGCAATGCCCGGCATAGGCGGGATCGGTGGAGATCGACGGGATCCGCAGGAAGGCGAACAGCCGCTCCAGGGCGTTCTCCAGGTCCGTGTCGATGTCGTTGAGGATCGCGTCGAGCGCGGCCATCGGTGGCTCCGGGGTGCGGCGTGGACTCTGCGGGAAGGAGGGTTAGCCGAGGCGAGGTGGGGCCGGCAATGTCGGACGGTGCGGCGGCCGATATGCGCGCCGCAGGCGCGCCACCCTCGCTCACGGGTTGAGACGGCGCGCTCCGGAACAGGCGCAGATTGGAATGGTTATCGACCGGAAGCCCAGGCCGCGGCCCGCGCGTCGCTGCCGGTCGCTGCCCCGGACCGATCCGCTCCCGCCCGGCCCCGGCCGGCCCAGACCGTGGACGACATCATGCGCCTCGAGACCCAGCCGCCGGTGTCGGCGGACACGCCGATCGGCATCACGCTGACGATCAACGGGCAGCGGCGCGAACTGCAGGTCGCACCGTGGACCACGCTCCTCGACCTCCTGCGCGAGCGGCTCGACCTCACCGGCACCAAGAAGGGCTGCGACCACGGCCAGTGCGGGGCCTGCACGGTGCTGGTGAACGGCACCCGGGTGAATTCCTGCCTGACGCTGGCGGTGATGAAGGACGGGGCCGAGATCACCACGGTCGAGGGGCTGGCCGCCCTCGGCGACCGGGCGGGCAGCAACGCCCTCCACCCGATCCAGGAGGCGTTCATCGAGCACGACGCCTTCCAGTGCGGCTACTGCACGCCGGGCCAGCTCTGCTCGTCGGTCGGCCTGATGAACGAGGGCCACGCCCACACCCGGGACGAGATCCGCGAGGCGATGAGCGGCAATATCTGCCGCTGCGGCGCCTACACCAACATCGTCGACGCCATCGAGGACGTCATGCAGGGAGGCGCCCGATGAACCGCTTCGACTACGTCCGCGCCGGCACGGTGGCGGAGGCGGTGCAGGCCTTCGGGGCCGGGGCCCGCTTCATCGCCGGCGGCACCAACCTGATCGACCTGATGAAGTACGAGGTCGAGAAGCCGGGCCGGCTGATCGACATCACCCGCCTGCCCCTCGACCGGATCGAGGACAGCGGGGACGGCCTGCGGATCGGGGCGCTCGTGACCAACGCCAAGGCGGCCTACGACGATCGGGTCGCGGCCCGGTACCCGCTCCTGCGCAACGCCATCCTGGCCGGCGCCTCGGCGCAGCTGCGCAACGCCGCCTCCACGGGCGGCAACCTGCTCCAGCGGACCCGCTGCTACTATTTCTACGACGTGGCCACGCCCTGCAACAAGCGCGCGCCCGGCTCCGGCTGCCCGGCGATCGGCGGGATGAACCGCATCCACGCGATCTTCGGGACGAGCGCGCACTGCATCGCCACCCACCCCTCCGACATGTGCATCGCGCTGGCCGCCCTGGAGGCCACCGTGCGGGTGAGCGGACCGCAGGGCGACCGGTCGATCCCGTTCTCCGAGTTCCACCGCCTGCCGGGGGATTCGCCCGAGCGGGACACGAACCTCGCCCCCGGCGAGATCATCGTGTCGGTCGACCTGCCGGAGAGCCGCTTCCCGCAGCACTACACCTACCTGAAGCTGCGCGACCGCCTGTCCTACGCCTTCGCGCTGGTCTCGGTGGCGGCGGCCCTGGAACTCGACGGCGACCGGGTGAAGACCGCGCGGCTGGCGCTCGGCGGCGTCGCCCACAAGCCCTGGCGCAACCGCGAGGCCGAGGCCCTGCTGGAGGGCAAGCCCGCGACCCGCGAGAGCTTCCAGGCGGCGGCCGACCTGATCGTCGCGGAGGCCAAGCCCCAGTCGGAGAACGGCTTCAAGATCGATCTCGCCCGGCGCGCCATCGTGCGCGGCCTCGAGCAGGCCGCCGCCGGCACGCCCCAGTCGCTCAGCGACAAGCGCATCCAGTAGGTTCTGCCATGACACAGACCTTCAGCTCCACCGGCCGCGACACCTTCGTCGGCAGCCCGCGCAGCCGCATCGACGGGCCCGCCAAGGTGACCGGGCTCGCCAAGTACGCGGGCGAGTTCGCCGCGCCCGACCTCGCCTACGGCTATGTGGTGTCGAGTTCGATCGCCAAGGGCCGGATCACCGCCATCGACTCGGTCGAGGCCGAGGCGGTGCCGGGCGTCCTCAAGGTCCTGACCCACGAGAACCGGCCGCGGACCGCGTGGCGGGACAAGAACTTCCAGGACCAGGTGGCGCCCCCCGGCTCGCCGTTCCGCGCCCTCTACGACGACCTGATCGTGTTCAGCGGCCAGCCGGTCGCCCTGGTGGTGGCGGAGGATTTCGAGACCGCGCGCTACGCCGCGTCCCTCGTCCGCGTGAGCTACGCGATGGAGGAGCCCGGGACCGACCTGGAAGCCCTGCGCGGCACCGCCTACGACCCGCCCTACAAGCGCACGGGCATCAAGCCGCCGCCGGAGCCCTGGGGCGACGCCGACAAGGCGTTCGGCAGCGCGCCGGTCCGCGTGCAGGGCGCCTACAGCCTCGCCGACGAGCACCACAACCCGTTGGAGCCGCACGCCTCCACGGTGGTGGTCGAGCAGGACGGCACCTACACGGTCTACGACAAGATCCAGGGCGTCTCGAACAGCCACCAGTATCTCACCAACGTCTTCGGCCTGAAGCCCGATCAGGTCCGGGTGCTCAACCCCTATCTCGGCGGCGGCTTCGGCTCGGGCCTGCGCCCGCAGTACCAGCTGTTCCTGGCGATGCTGGCCGCCCAGGAGCTGAAGCGCTCCGTGCGCGTGACCCTGACCCGCGACCAGCTGTGGAGCTTCACCTACCGGTCCGAGGCGCTGCAGACGATCGCGCTCGGCGCCGAGGCCGACGGGAGGCTGACGGCCCTGCGCCACGACGCCGTCCAGGGCACCTCGCAGTACGAGGATTACCAGGAGGTCGTCGTCAACTGGTCGGGCGTCCTCTACCGGTGCGACAACGTCGCCCTCGGCTACCGGCTGGTGAAGCTCGACACGCCGACGCCCGGCGACATGCGCGCCCCCGGCGCGGTGACCGGCGTCTTCGCCATCGAGACCGCGATGGACGAACTCGCCTACGCGACCGGGCTCGACCCGATCGACCTGCGGCTGAGGAACTACGCCGAGTCCGACGCCACCGCCGAGGGCAAGCCGTTCGGCTCGAAGGAGCTGAAGAGCTGCTTCCGGCAGGGCGCCGAGCGGTTCGGCTGGGCGAAGCGCAGCCCTGAGCCCCGCTCCATGCGCGAGGGCCGGGAGCTGGTCGGCTGGGGCGTGGCCACCGGCATCTGGGAATCGATGATGATGCAGTCGAGCGCCATCGCGACCCTGACGCCGGACGGCCGCCTGACGGTCGGCAACTCCACCGGCGACATCGGCACCGGCACCTACACGATCCTGACGCAGATCGCGGCCGACACGCTGGGCCTGCCGATGGACGCGGTCACCACCAAGCTCGGCGACACCCGCCTGCCGGAGGCCCCGGTCGCCGGCGGCTCGTGGACGGCCGCCTCCTCGGGCACCGCCGTGATGAAGGCCTGCCGCAACGTCGGCGCGCAGGTGTTCAAGCTCGCCCGCGCAATGGAGAACTCGCCGCTGGCCAACGTCGACTTCGACCGCGCCGTGTTCGCGGACGGCCGCATCGCGGTCGCGGGCGATCCGGGCCGCAGCGTGTCGCTCGTCGAGGTGCTCCAGGCGGCGGGCGTCGACAAGGTCGAGGCCGTCGAGGAGGCCGGGCCCGACAAGGACTTCAATCAGAAATACGAGGCCTACACCCACTCGGCGATCTTCGCCGAGGTGAAGGTCGACGAGGAGCTGGGTCAGGTCCGGGTCACCCGCATCGTCTCGGCGATCGCGGCCGGCAAGGTGCTGAACCCGAAGACGGCGCGCAGCCAGATCCTCGGCGGCGTCGTGATGGGGATCGGCTCGGCCCTCGAGGAGGAGTCGATGCTCGACCACCGCATCGGCCGGTTCATGAACCACAATCTCGGCGAGTACCACGTGCCGGTCCACGCCGACATCTACGATATCGACGTGATCTTCGTGGAGGAGGAGGACAAGGCGAACCCGCTGGGCGTGAAGGGGCTCGGCGAGATCGGCATCGTCGGCACCGCGGCCGCCATCGCCAACGCGGTCTTCCACGCCACCGGCAGGCGGGTGCGCGACCTGCCGATCACCGTCGACAAGCTCCTGTGAACAGCGGATGTTTCACGGGAAACATTGACGGTTCGGCAAGGAGTCGCGCGGATCACGCTGGGCCGCGCCGTCAGCGCGAGCGCAGCGAAGCGACCCAGGGCGACGCGACATCGTCGAGCGTGGCGCTGTCTGGGTTGCTTCGCTGCGCTCGCAAGGACGAGGATGCGTCCGAGCCCTGCGAATAGGGACGGCGTAGGAATTTCCGTGAGCCCCCTGCTGGAATCCTGGCGCTTCTGGGCGCTCGCCGCCGCCGGCTTCGCGGCGCTGACCGCGATCCTCGCCAAGGTGGGGGTCGCGGGCGTGCCGTCGGACGTCGCGACCTTCGTGCGCACCGCGGTGATCCTGATCTTCGCCGGCGCGATCGTGGTCGCCTCCGGGCAGGCCGGCGGCCTCGCGCAGGTCTCCGGTCGGAGCCTCGTCTTCCTCGTCCTGTCGGGGCTCGCCACCGGGGCGTCGTGGCTCTGCTACTTCCGCGCGCTGTCGCTGGGCGACGCTGCCCGGGTCGCGCCGATCGACAAGCTCAGCGTCGTACTGGTGGCGATCCTCGGCGCCACCCTGCTCGGCGAGACCCTCAGCCTCGCCGCCTGGGCCGGCGTCGCGCTGATCGCGGCGGGCGCGGCCCTCGTCGCCTCCGGACTGTGAGACCGTGCGCGCTGGCGCACCGATCCCTTAACGCGATGCGCGCATCCTGCGGTTGCCTCGCGAAAGGGGACCGTCATGGAATGGGTTTATCGCGGCTTCGAGACCTCGATGCTCGGTCTCGCACTCTGTCTCGGACTCGGCGCCTGCCTCACGCTCGGCACCGCGCGCGTGCCGGCCGGAACGCTCTCCGTCACCCTGCCGATGCTCACGGTGACCGCCCCCGCGCCCTGAGGCGCGGGACCGGTCCGGCGGGGCGTCAGGCGGCGCCCTTCACGGCGCGGAACATGAAGCCCCGCGCCTCGGCGTCCATCTCCGCCTTGAAGGCGTGGCGGCCCTTCAGCGCCTCGGCGGCCTGGGCGGCCGGCCGCGCGTTGACCGCGTCGAGGTGGCGCTTGACGTTGGGCAGGTCCCCGAAGGCGCCCTCGCCGAGGACGAAGGGCACCATCCGGGCCCAGCCCCAGACCGCCATGTCGACGATCGTGTAGGTGTCGCCCAGCACGTAGGGGCGGTCGGCGAGGCGCTGGTCGAGGATGCCCCAGTGCCGGTGCGCCTCGAAGGCGTAGCGCTCGGTGGCGTAGGCGCCCCCGTCCTGCGCGAAGTGGCGGAAATGCACGCACTGGCCGGAGAACGGCCCGATGCCGGTCGCCACGAACATCAGCCAGGACAGCATCTCGCCGCGGACCGGCTCGCCCTCCGGCAGGAACCGGCCGGTCTTGCCCGCCAGGTACATCAGGATCGCGTTCGAATCGAACACGGTGACGTCGCCGTCGACGATCGCCGGCACCTTCCCGTTCGGATTGACGGCCGTGTAGGCCGGATCGAACTGCTCGCCCCTGCGGGTGTCGACCGGCACCGGCTCGTAGGGCAGCCCCATCTCCTCGAGGCAGAGGGCGACCTTCATGGGGTTGGGGCTGAGATTGTAGAAGAATCGAATCACGGCGCTCTCCCTGAACGACCCGGGCAGGATGTCCGGGCCCCGCGCCCGCACAAGGCGCGGCCGCGCAGGGCGGCTATTCCGCGACGATCTTGTAGCCGCGTCCCGGCACCAGCGCGGCGCCCCGCTCCAGCCCGTTGAGGACGAGGAACCGGTCGAGCGCCCGGTCGGGCACCGCCATGCGGCGGGCGAGGTCCTCGGCGCTGGTCGAAGTCGCCTGGACTACCTGCAGCCGCAGGGGGCGCAGGACCGCCTCGTCGGGCGACACGGCGACGAGGGTCGCGGTCCAGCGGCGGAAGGCCGGGTCGGGATCGGTGGCGCCCTTGGCGGCCATGATCATCCGGTAGGTCGAGTCGCCGATCCGGATGGCCGCGAGGCGGAAGGTCCACTCCTTCCCCCGCGACAGCGCGAAGGCCGCGGGGTGGCCCGCGACGTCCCGGGTCTCGAAGCCGGCCGGGTCGAGGGCGTCGTTCCAGCTCGCCTTGAGCACCGCCTCGAGGGACTGGCCGTCCTTGGCCTCGATCTGGTCGAACAGCAGGCGCCGGGCGCCGTCCGGGGTGGTCCCGAGCACCGCCGAGCGGGTGTTCTCCAGGGTGAAGCCCTCCGGCACCTCGAAGGCGATGCCGAGGCCGGGATGGATGAAGCGGTGCCCGCGCACCGCGCCGTCGCGCGGGTTGTCGCCGTAGGCGAGCCCGTCCACCGCCGCGAGGTAGGCGGCGCGGTCGTCGGTGCCGATGCCCGGCGCGCCGATGCGGCGGGCCGCGCGGGTGACCTGGGTGATGCGCTCGGCCGTGCCCGGATGGGTCGCCAGCATGTCGGGCGCGGCGGCGCTGCCGGCCTTCAGTCCTGTGGAGCGGTTGAGCGCGGCGAGGAAGCGCCCGGCCGCGAACGGGTCGTAGCCGGCCTTGGCCAGGGTGCGCACGCCGGTGGCGTCCGCCTCCAGCTCCTGCTCGCGGGAGAACCGGGCGAGGGCGAAGCGCGACTGGCTCTGCAGCTGCGCGCCGGTATCGGGGTCGTTCAGCACGTCGGCCACGACGCGGCTGACGAGCGCCGAGCGCAGCTCGAGCTCGCTGCGGGCCGTGGCGTGGTTGAGGGTCACGTGGGCCATCTCGTGCGCCAGCACGGCGGCCACCTCGGAGGTGTCGCTCGCCAGGGCCACGAGGCCGCGGGTGACGTAGAGCCGCCCGTTCGGCAGCGCGAAGGCGTTGACCACCGGTGAGTCGAGGAGCGTCACCGTGTAGGCCTGGTCGGGCCGGTCGCTGGCCTTCACGAGGCGGTCGGTCACCTCCGTCAGCATCCGCGTGACGTTGGGGGCCCGGGCCTCGCCCCCGAAGGAGGCCACGAGCTTGAGGTGGTCGGCATCGGCGGCGCGCTCGCGGCCGGTGGTGCGCGGCGCCTCCGCGGGCACCCGCACCACGGCCGGCCGCACGGTCGCCTCGGTCTGGTCGGCCACGCAGGCGCCGAGCAGCAGGGCGAGGCCGCCCAACGCCGCCGCGCCGAGGGTGCGCCGCCCCGCCGCGCGGGTCCGCCCCGCGCCGATGTGCCCCGTGATCCCGCCCATCGCGATCAGCGCCGCAATCCCCGTTCCCCCTCCGGATCGGCCTCCGGCCGGTCCGTCTCCTCGAGCGTCTCGAGCCCGTCGAGGGCGACCTCCAGGGTCGGGCCGCGCCGGACCTCCAGGAGGCCGCGCACCCGCACGCGCCGGCCCTCGAGCGAGGCCGCACTCAAACCACGGGCGCGCATCATTCGCCAAGTGCGTTTCGATACTGTCACCGTGAGGCCGTCCGTGCCGCGGGCCGCGAAATCGAGATAGGTGCGCGCGCCGCGCTCGCCGACATGGCGGATTCGGCCCTCCGCGACGACGAAATGTCCGACCTTCTCCCGGAGCGCCGGGCCGTCCTCCGCCGCAGGGCGCGCCGCGCCCCAGAGGCCGAGCCCGCGCGCGCGGGCGGCCGCCTCCACGAGGCGCAGGCCGGGCCGGCACAGCGAATCGGCCTCGTTCGCGTCCGCGTACGCGAGGCCGGCCCCGATGAGGCCGCCCGCCAGATCCGCGCCCGCCAGATCCGCGCCCGCCAGATCCGCGCCCGCCAGATCCGCGCCCGCCAGATCCGCGCCCTCCGCGATGTCGCCCTCCGCGACCAGGAGGTCGGCCCGCGCGCGCTCCCACCGGTCGGGCTGCCCGCGGGGAACCACCGTGACCCGGGCGCCCCGCCGGGTCTCGAGCCAGGTCCGCGCGGCGGACGCGGCCTCCGGCGTGTCCGGCCAGCGCAGCGAGTCCAGCACCGCCCGGAGGCCCGAGACCATACGGATCTCCCCGCGGGGCCCGATTTCCGCCACTACCTCGTCGCGCGCCGGCCCGGTCGCGCACGCCGACGGCCCGGCGCGCGACGCGGCGCGTGCCGGACAGGGCACCGCAGCGGCGAGCGCCGCCGCCATCAAGGTCGCCATCGAGGCCGCCAGCGGGCGTCCCCGCACGACCGCCGCGCGCCCGCGCATCGGTTCCCCCCGCGATCGCGGGCTCCGGCACCGCGCCCCACCGGTCGCGGTTGGCCTCGGCCGGCGAGAATGCTATGGAGCGCCGGTCGTCTCCGTAGCTCAGCTGGACAGAGCACAGGTTTCCTAGAAGGTTCAATTGGGCGTCGCGCCGGGAAACCGCGCGACGGATCCGCTCAAAGTCGGGGAAAGCTTCCGGCATCGACGCGCCGCCGTCCGATGCTCTGCCGATCCCGAGCCAAGCCCGCGCGGCGCCCCGGCGTTCTGTGGGAAGGTGTAGAGACTAGACGGGCGGCACCTACCGGTTGGATGCAGTCCAGCCCACGGTGAAGGGATAGTCCAGGCCACGAACGCGGACCTTCGGGGCGCGGCGGCGAAAGCCGAAGTGGTATGAAACCTGGGGTCGCAGGTTCGAGCCCTGCCGGGGACACCAAGTTGTCTATTCTTGCAGATCTCCCGGCCGCAGAGCCGTGAGCAAATCGTCCACCACGTCGAACGCCTGCCGGTGACAAGTACCGAGGGGCGCGCTAAGCTTTGCCGCCAGGATTCATGGCAGGGGGTGGACGAGCACTTCATGGCGGGCCAGAAGACCGATCAGCGCGACGTCTATGTCGGGCAACGCATCGCCGAGCAGCGCCGCAAGGCATCGCTCACACAGCGCCGCGTCGCGCAGAGCTTCGGTATGTCTGCAGCTCAGCTCCAGAAGTACGAGAAGGGAACCAACCGGATCAGCGCCGTCCATCTCGACATCTTCTCGCGCATGACCGGCGTGCCGATGGATTACTTCTTCAAAGGGATGCCCCGGAACGATGACTTCATCGCGCCGGGCTTCAGCGAGCGCGAGCAGTCGACCCTGTCGGAAGCCGGGTTGAAGGGGCTGGCGGAAGTCGTGGGCCGCCACATCACCGAGAACTTCTCCGAGGAGGCGCGCCGCGACGTGGCCGACGCCATCCGGGCCCTCGAGAGCAAGCTCGGCGGCTGAGGGCAGGGGCGGGCCCCGGGGCGTCGCGCGATCGTTTTTCCGGTCGCTTCGTCCGGTATAGCGGATCCGTTCGTTCCTCCATCTTGACCGGCCCCCGGCCGGGTGCGAGAACCCCGGCCCCATGAAGGGTCAAACGCCGCGATCGCGACGGCGTACCTCTGCAGCCGAGGCCGTCCGATGCCGCGTTCCAACTACCTGTTCACCAGCGAGTCCGTGTCCGAGGGACACCCCGACAAGGTCTGCGACAGGATCTCGGACACCGTGGTCGACGCCTACCTCGCGGCGATGCCGGAGGCGCGGCTCGGCGTCGAGACACTCGCCACGACCAACCGCATCGTCATCGCCGGCGAGGTGCGCGGACCCGATTCGGTGACCTTCAAGGACCTCGAGGCCCTGACCCGCGAGGCCGTGAAGGATATCGGCTACGAGCAGTCGGGCTTCCACTGGAAGAACAACGACGTCGCGATCCACCTGCACGCCCAGTCGGCCGACATCGCCCAGGGCGTGGACGCGGCCGGCAACAAGGACGAGGGCGCGGGCGACCAGGGCATCATGTTCGGCTACGCCGCCGACGAGACGCCCGAGCTGATGCCGGCGCCGATCTTCTACGCCCACAAGATCCTCAAGGACCTCGCCGACGCCCGCAAGGCGAAGCAGGGCGACGCCGCCAAGCTCGGCCCCGACGCCAAGAGCCAGGTCACGGTCCGCTACGAGAACGGCCGCCCGGTCGAGGTGACCCAGATCGTGCTGTCGACCCAGCACCTCGACGAGTCCCTCGATTCCGCGGACGTCCGCGCCATCGTCGAGCCCTACATCCTGAAGGCGCTGCCGCAGGGCTGGGTCAACGAGGGCACGGTCTGGCACGTGAACCCGACCGGCAAGTTCGTGATCGGCGGCCCGGACGGCGACGCCGGCCTCACCGGCCGCAAGATCATCGTCGACACCTACGGCGGCGCGGCCCCGCACGGCGGCGGCGCGTTCTCCGGCAAGGACCCGACGAAGGTCGACCGCTCGGCGGCCTACGCGGCGCGCTACCTCGCCAAGAACGTGGTGGCCGCGGGCCTCGCCAGCCGCGCCACGATCCAGCTCGCCTACGCGATCGGCGTGTCGAAGCCGCTCTCGATCTACGTGGACCTGCACGGCACCGGCACGGTCGACGAGGCCAAGCTCGAGGCCGTGCTGATGGACGCCATGGACCTGTCGCCCCGCGGCATCCGCACGGCGCTCAGCCTGAACAAGCCGATCTACGCGCGCACCTCGGCCTACGGCCATTTCGGCCGTGCCCCCGAGGCCGACGGCGGCTTCTCGTGGGAGCGCACCGACCTCGCCGGCAAGCTGAAGTCGGCGCTGGCCTGAGGGCGGCTTCCGCTCGGCCCCGGGCCGACGCGCGGGCCGGAGATCGGCGGCGCGCCGGGGTGACGTGAAGGCGGTGCGGGCGGTGCTTTGAGCGCCGCCCGGTCCCGGATGCTCCGCGGCCCCGCGGCCCGTGTTCCCGATCGGGCGCTGGCGGCGCGGTGCGTTCGGCGCCGCGGCGTCCGCGCGGGTGCCGCGCCACCCGATCGTGCCGCGTCGCGGCGTGCCGGGCGTGCTGTCCCGGACGGCATCCCACCGACGCGCCCCGTCTCCGGTCGTGACCCGGGACGCGTCCCATCTCCGAGGTAGACTGAGCCGGTGGACACCGACGCCCCTGGACGCTCCGACCACCCGGTCGAGGAGCCGGAGCGCGCCTTCTTCGGGCGCCGCAAGGGCAAGCGCCTGCGCGGGCAGCAGGAGCGCCGGCTCGCCGAGCTGCTGCCGAGCCTGCGGGTCGACCTGCCGCCGGGCGACGCGATCCTCGATCCGCGCGCGCTGTTCCCCGCCATGCCGGCGCCGCCGGAGGCGCTGTGGCTGGAGATCGGCTTCGGCGGCGGCGAGCACCTCGCCGCCCAGGCGGCCGCGCATCCGGCCGTCGGCATCATCGGCGCCGAGCCCTTCGTCAACGGCGTGGTCAAGCTGCTGGCGGCGATCGAGGCGCGTGCGCTGCGCAACGTCCGCATCCGCGACGAGGACGTGACCGCCCTGCTGGCGCGCCTGCCGGATGCCTGCCTCGACCGGGTCTACCTGCTCTATCCCGATCCCTGGCCCAAGCGGCGGCAGCGCAAGCGCCGGTTCGTCTCCGACGCGTCGCTCGCCGAGATCGGCCGGGTCCTGAAGGACGGCGGCCTGTTCCGCTTCGCCAGCGACATCGACGACTATGCCGGCTGGACGCTCGTCCGGGCCGCGCGGTGCCCGGTCCTCGCCTGGACGGCGCGGGACGCCCGGGACTGGACGCGGCCGTTCCCGGGCTGGCCCGGCACGCGCTACGAGGCCAAGGCGCTGGCAGCGGGCCGCCGGCCCACCTATCTGGAATTCGCCCGCCGCCCCCGCTGAGAGCCCCCGCGGTCGGGTCGCGCGGGTGCCCGGTCGCCGCAGGCGGAGCGGAACGCCTTGCCACAGTCACGCTCGGGCGCCATCCTCAGGGCCCGCCGCGGTCCGTGATCGTGGCGGGAGGGGGCTCATCTCCGGCGGGAGCGCGCCACGGCGCGTTCGAGGATTCTTCCGAGTGAATGAGAGGGTGGGTCAGGACCCGGCGGCGGAGGACCCGTTGCGCGCCGGCTTCGACGAGGCCGCGATCGGCCTCGCCGTGCTGTCGGCGGACGAGGCGGGGATCGTCGCCGCCAACCGGGCCCTGCACGATCTCGCCGGCTGGCCGCCCGGCACCCTGCCCGGGCGCGCGGCCGCCGAACTCCTGGGCGAGGGGCCGGAGGGGCTCCGGGACGGTCTCCAGGTCTGGCGCCGGGCGGATGGCACGCCCCTCGACGTGCGGGTCCGGCGCGCGGGCCGGACCCTGGCGGTCGAGACGGTCGACGTGGACGCGGCGGCCCATTCCGAGGCGAACCGCGAGGCCCTCGCGGCCGCCGGGCTCGGGGAATGGCGCTGGGACCGCGCGACCGGCCTCCTCACCCTGTCGCGCCGCGCCGCCCGCATCCTCGGGCGCCCGCCGGGCCGTTCCGTCTCGTGGGAGGAGCTGAAGACCGGCCTGTCGCCGGCGGAGCTCGCGCGCCTGAGCGCACTGATCGCCGAGGCCGACGGGACCGACGAGCCCTACCAGTTCGACACGGCCACGACGGTGGCCGGGCGGACCGTGATCCTGCGGGTGCGGGGGCAGGCCGTGCCGGGCCCCGACGGCGCGCCGATCGGCATGGTCGGCGTCCTCCAGGACATCACCACGCGGGTCGAGGCCCGGGACGAGATCCTGTCCCGCGACCAGCGCCTGCGGGTCGCCACCACGGTCGCCCGGCTCGGCATCTTCGAGTGGCACATGCTCGAGGACCAGGCGATCTGGGAGAACGAGCACATGTACGAGATCTTCGGGCACGCGCCCGAGGACGGGACGATCGGCAAGACCGAGTTTCTCAACGACATCCTCCACCCGGACGACCGCCCCGCGGTCCGGCGGGCGATCTCCCAGGCGCTGCGGGAGGACGGGGACCTGCACATCAGCGGCCGGATCCGGCGCAAGTCCGACGGCGTGTGGCGCACGATCGACATGGCCGGCCGGTTCGAGCGCGACGCCCCCGGCCGCCTGCCGCGCCGCCTGATCGGCGTCGTCGCGGACGTGACCGACCGCCGGGTCGCGGAGGAGCGCCAGAGCCTGCTGATCCGCGAGCTGCACCACCGGGTCAAGAACACGCTGGCGACCGTCCAGGCCATCGTGGGCTCCACCGCGCGGACGGCGTCCAGCATCGAGAGCTTCTACGAGGCCTTCGTCGGGCGGATCAAATCCCTGGCGCACACGCACTCGGTGCTCACCGAGGACACGTGGCAGACGGCGTCGATCGCCAATCTCCTGCGCAACGAGCTGAAGCCCTACGCGGAGGTGGCGCCGGACGGCGCCGCCGAGGGGCGCATCAGCCTCGACGGGCCGGCGATCGACCTGCCCTCCGAGATCGCGGTGCCGATCGGCATGGCGATCCACGAGCTCACCACCAACGCGGCGAAGTACGGGGCCCTGTCGAACCGCACCGGCCGGGTGGCGGTGGAATGGTCCCTGGAGCCCGGCGGCCCGGCCGGGATCCTGCGGTTCTCCTGGCGCGAGACCGGCGGGCCGCCGGTCGCGCCGCCGAGCCGCCAGGGCTTCGGCTCGCGCCTGCTGCAGCGGGTCCTGATCACCCAGGTCCAGGCCGAGGTGACCACCGACTACGCCCCCGGGGGCTTCTCCCTGACCATGCGGGCCCCGATCCCGCCGCGCAACGACAGCCTCAACCCGCTGGTGTGACGCCGCGGCCGTCCCCGGGGCGGGTTCACGCCGCGCCGCGGGTTCCGGACTCGCCGCCGCCGTCAACGAAGGCTTTCAGCTCGTCGAGGGACGCGAAGGTGAAGCGGCCCTGCGGCGTCTCCGCCTCGATCGAGCCGTCCTCGAACATCACGTAGGTGTTGCCGCCGGAGGCGTAGCGCCCCACGACGGTGCGTGGGGCGGCCGGCGGGGCCGGCTCGGGCTCGGGGGGCGTGTCGAGGCTCGGGCGCAGGGCCGGCGCCTCGTCCGCGGCTGCCTTCTCGGGCTCTTCCCGCAGCGGCGGCTCGGGGGCGGCGAACAGGTCGTCCTCGGGCGCGATCGCGCGCTCGGTCGGCGCGTCCGGCTCGGGGCGGCGGTCCGCCTCCGGGACGCGGACGGGCGGGACCGCGTGCGCCGGCTCGGCCGGAACCGGCTTCGGCGCTTCGACCGCGCCGGGTTCCGAGAAGGGGGCGCGGGCCTCGTCGGCCCGGAGCTCCAGGCTCGGCTCGATCCGGGGCCGCTCGGGATCGAAGGACGGCTCGACCACCGACGGCACGATGAAGGCGGGCGCCGCCGGCAGGACCGGCGGCAGCCGGGTCCGGCCCTCGTCGACGGGGGCCGGTGCCGATCCCAGTGCCGGCGCCGCGGCGGGGGCCGGCCGCGCGCCGGCCGCCGGGGCGCGCCCGAGCGCGCGCTCCACCCGCCGGAACCCGAGCGCCACGACGCCGAGGCCGAGCAGCACCGCGCCCGACGAGGCCGCGACCGATCCCGCGATCACCATCGCGAGCCCGCTCTCCAGACGCACGTACGGGAAGCCCTGGATCACGGCGGCGCAGCCCCCGATGATCATGGCGGCGGCGAGCGCGAACAGCGCAGCGATCATGGTACTCTCTGACACGGGCCGGCTGACGGCCGGCGCTCAAGGCGTGCCGCACAGTAAGGCCTAGCCGTCATATTGCAAAACTCGGGACCGAGATGCCGGGGAAACCGGAATAGTCCGGATCTGCGCCGGCTATCTCCGGGTCGGCCGAGCCGCCGCGTGCCGGCGATCTGCGGAACTTCCCGCGCCGCCGTGGCGGAACGGCGTTGCCGTCCCGCGGCCACCGACTTACCTAGCGGGCTCTCGACTCGGGAGCCCCCGCCGGGGACGAGGCCGCCCCCTGCTAAGCGGAGATAGACGCGATGACCTTCACCCTGCCGGAACTGCCCTACGCCTACGACGCGCTGGGGCCGTACATGTCGAAGGAGACCCTCGAGTTCCACCACGACAAGCACCACAAGGCCTACGTCGACACGGGCAACAAGCTGCTTGAGGGCACGGATCTCCAGGGCAAGAGCGTCGAGGAGATCGTCAAGGCCGCCTACAACACGAATCAGCCGCTCTTCAACAACGCCGGCCAGCACTACAACCACATCCACTTCTGGCAGTGGATGAAGCCGAACGGCGGCGGCGCGATCCCGGGCGCGCTGGCCAAGAAGATCGACGAGGATCTCGGCGGCGCCGAGAAGTTCAAGGCGGACTTCATCCAGGCGGGCGTCGGCCAGTTCGGCTCGGGCTGGGCGTGGCTCGCCGTCAAGGACGGCAAGCTCGCGATCATGAAGACCCCGAACGGCGAGAACCCGCTGGTCCACGGCGCCAAGCCGATCCTCGGCGTCGACGTGTGGGAGCACTCCTACTACATCGACTACCGCAACCGCCGTCCCGACTACCTGAAGGCGTTCATCGAGAACCTCGTGAACTGGGAGCACGTGGAGAAGATGTACGCCGAGGCGACCCGCTGAGGCGTATCGCCGGTGCCGCGGATCCTGTGTCCGCGGCACCCTTGAGGTGGCGCACGAAACCGGCTCTTGATGCGCGCGACGCCGGCTGACCCGGTGCAGATGGGGCCGGCCATTTCCTCTCGATCGACACGCGCGACGCTTCGACCGTGCTCCCGCCCGCCCCCGTTGCGGGGGGAGGTGGTGGGCGAGCGCCCCAACCCATGATCCGCTCGATCCTGTCGGTCGGCGGCTGGACCCTGGTCTCCCGCGTCACCGGCTTCGCCCGCGACGTGGTCATGGCCGCCGTGATGGGCGCCGGGCCGCTGGCGGACGCCTTCGTGGTCGCCTTCCGGCTCCCGAACCATTTCCGCGCGATCTTCGGCGAGGGCGCGTTCAACACCGCCTTCGTGCCGGCCTATGCCGGGCTCGCGGAGGCCGGCGAGCCCGGGGCGGCGCACCGCTTCGCCGACCGCGTCTTCACCCTGATGCTGATCGTGCAGCTCGTGCTGCTCAATCTCGCCCTGCCGGCCATGCCCTGGGTGGTCCACGCCCTGGCGCCGGGCTTCGCGGAGGACGGCGAGCGCTTCCAGCTCGCCGTGGCGCTGACCCGCATCACCTTCCCGTACCTGCTGTTCATGACGCTGGTGACGCTGCTGTCGGGCATCCTGAACGCCCACCGGCACTTCGCCGTGGCGGCGGGCGCCCCGGTCCTGCTCAACCTCGCCATGCTGGCGGCCCTGGGGTTGAGCTTCCTGTTCCCGAACGCGGCCTACGCCGCCGCCTGGGGCGTCGCGGTCTCGGGCGTGCTCCAGTTCGGGCTGCTGTGGTGGGGCTGCCGCCGCGTCCGCGTGATGCCGGACCTCGCGGTGCCGCGCCTCGATCCCGCGCTCAAGCGCTTCTTCGTCGTGCTCGGGCCCGCGGTGATCGGCTCGGCCGGCTTCCAGATCGCGGCCTTCGCCGACACGATCATCGCGAGCTGGCTGCCCACCGGGGCGGTCTCGGCGCTCTACTACGCCGACCGGCTCTACCAGCTGCCCTTCGGCGTCATCGCCATCGCGGCCGGCACCGTGCTGCTGCCCGAGATGAGCCGCCGGATCGCGGCCGGCGACGTCGCCGGCGCCCACGCGGCACAGAACCGGGCCGCGGGCTTCTCCCTGGCCCTCTCGGCGCCGTTCACCGTGGCGTTCCTGACCATCCCGGGCCTGATCATGGCGGCGCTGTTCCAGCGCGGCGCCTTCAGCGCCGAGGACGCGGCGCGGGCGGCCTCGGTGCTGGCGGCCTACGGCCTCGCCCTGCCGGCCGTCGTGCTGGTGCGCAGCGCCGTGGCGAGCTTCTACGCCCGCCAGGACACCAGGACGCCGCTCTGGGCCTCCCTGACCGCGATCGGCGTCAACGTCGCCCTGAAGCTGTGGCTCACCGGCCCCTACGGCGTCACCGGCCTCGCGCTCGCCACCGCGGTCGCCCAGTGGGTGAACCTGCTGCTGCTGCTCGTCCTGGCCAAGCGCCGGGACTGGACGGCGCCGGGGCGCACGCTCGGCCTCACCGTCGCGGGGGTGGCGCTGGCCTGCCTCGGGCTGGCGGCGGTCGCCGTCTACGGCCAGGGGCTCGTCCAGGCGCTGGTGCCGGCCCTGCCGCACGGGCGTGACCTCGTCGTCCTGGCGGTGCTGGGGCTCGTCGGGGCCCTGGTCTACGGCGGCCTGCTGGCGGGCCTGCTGCACCTGTTCGGCCTGCGCCTGCGCCGGGCCTGAGTGACCCGGCCGGGCTCGCCGCCGCGCGGGTCCGGCCCCAGATCGGGCGAGAGCACCCAGTGAGGACCGCCATGACCGACGCACCGAATCCCCTCGCGGGCGTGAAGGCCGCGGTGTTCGACGCCTACGGCACGCTGTTCGACGTGAACGCCGCGGTCCAGCGCTACGCCGAGGCGGTGGGGCCGGACGCCGCCCACCTCTCCGAGGTCTGGCGCAACAAGCAGCTCGAGTACAGCTGGACCCTGTCGCTGATGGGCCAGTACGCCGCCTTCTGGGACCTCACCGTGCGGGCCCTCGACTACGCCCTGGCGGTCCACCCGAACGTCGATCCCGGCCTGCGCGAGCGGCTCCTCGACGCCTACCGGGACCTCGAGGCCTACCCGGAGGTCCCGGGCGTGCTGGCGGCCCTGCGCAAGCGCGGAATCCGCACCGCCGTCCTCACCAACGGCAACGCCGCCATGGTCGACCGGGCGGTCGCCTCGGCGGGGCTGGCCGACCACCTCGACGCGGTCCTCTCGGTGGACGACGCGCAGGTGTTCAAGACCCATCCCGACGCCTACCGGATCGCCCTGACCCGGCTGGCGGTGGGGCAGGGCGACGTGCTGTTCTGCTCGTCGAACCGCTGGGACGTGGCGGGGGCGGGGGCCTTCGGGTTCCGGACCGCCTGGGTCAACCGCAGGGGCCTGCCCGACGAGTACGCGGATCTGGCGCCCACGACGGTGGTGGGATCTCTCGACGGGCTGCTCTGAAGGGGGATCTGCGGCAGCCGCGTCCGGCGCGGGAAATGCCCATTCCGTCCTTGCGAGCGCAGCGAAGCAATCCAGGGACACGGCTGCATCCGGGCAAAGCGCGCTGCCCTGGGTTGCTTCGCTGCGCTCGCAAGGACGAAGCGGATATCGCGCCGCCACGGGCCTCCGCCGCGGCTTATCTGGTACACGATCGAATTGGCCCACTTCGCGGATTCTTAATCCTCCCGGTGTTGGATCATCCTCAACACGAACGGGAGATGTTTCGCGTGTCCTTGAACGGTTCCTTCACGACGATCCGCGCTGGGGCCGCAGCCCTCGCGGTCACCCTGGTGCTCGGGGCGGTCGCCCCGGCCACCGCCCGCGACCAGACCGGCGCCATCGTCGGCGGCCTCGCGGCCGGCGTCGTCGGCGGCATGGTCGGCAGCGCCCTCGTCAACGGCGCGAACCAGCCGCCCCCGCCGCCGCCGGAGTACCGCCCGCGCCGGGTCGTGGTCGAGGAGCCCGAGACCATCGTGGTGCGCGAGCGCCGCGGCCCGATCTGCCACTACGAGCGCCGCAAGGAGTGGCTCGGCGACGGCGAGTTCACCTACCGCCGCGTCGAGGTCTGCGAGTAAATCGCGTCCGCGGTTATCGGACCGGCGCCGCGTCCCCCGGGGGCGCGGCGCGTCTCATTTCACGACCAGCCAGTCCTCGACCACGAGGGCGTCGAGGCCGGTGGTATAGAACATCAGGATCGCGTCCTCCGCGCCGTGGAGGATCGGCTTGCCCATCACGTTGAAGCTCGTGTTGAGCAGGATCGGCACGCCGGTGATCGCCGCGAAGGCGCCGATCAGGGCCGCGTAGGCCGGGTTGCGCGCCGCCGTGACGCTCTGGAGCCGGCCGGTGCCGTCTTCGTGCACCACCGCCGGCACCCGGGCGCGGACCGCCTCGCGCCAGACCAGGGTACGATCCATGTAGGGGCTGTCGGCGTAATCCTCGAACCAGTCCGGCCCGGCCTCCGCCAGGATCGACGGCGCGAACGGCCGGAACGCCTCCCGGTACTTCACCTTGGCGTTGAGCGCGTCCTTGGCGCCTTCCGGCCGCGGATCGGCCAGGATCGACCGGTTGCCGAGCGCCCGGGGCCCGAACTCCGCCCGGCCCTGCACCCAGCCGACGAGGCCGCCCTCGGCCAGGATCCGCGCCGCCGCGCGGGTCGCCTCCGCGTGGCCGACGCGCCGGGCCCGGGGCTCCTGCTCGGCGAGCCGCTCCATCGGCGCCGTGGAGACCCGCGAGCCGAGATAGGGCGTGAGCGGCCGGGCGGCGGGCGGCGGACCGGCCCAGCCCGGATTGTCCTCCGCGTAGGCGAGCCACGCGGCGCCGACCGCGTTGCCGTCGTCGGCCGGGGCCGAGGGCACGTGCAGCCGGGTGAAGCCGGACCGGCCGAGCACCCGGCCGTTGTAGGAGGAGTTCAGCCCGCAGCCGCCCGCGATCACGAGGTTCTCTGACGGCGCCAGCGCGTGGGCCTCGGCCACCAGCGCGTCCATCAAAGTCGCGAACAGGTCCTGGCCGCAGCGGGCGAGGTCGGGCCAGCCGTTCTTCAGGGCATCGGCGGGGCGGCGGGCGCGGATCTCCGCGGCGACCGCCCGGATCGTCTCCGCGTCGGCGTAGCGCAGGCGGTGGCCCTCGACCGTGCAGAGCCGGCCGAGCAGCGCGGCGAGGTCCGGGTCGGGCCGGCCGTAGGGGGCGAGCCCCATGATCTTCCACTCCTCGCCCTTCACCTGATCGAAGCCGGCGAGGTCGGTGATCAGCCCGTACAGGAAGCCCAGCGAGCCGCGCCCGCGGTGGCGGCGCAACTCCGTGATCCGGCCGCCCTCCAGGCGGTAGATCGCCGCCGCACCGGTCTCGCCCATGCCGTCGACCACCAGGGCAGTGGCCGTCTCGAAGGGGCTGCCCCAGAGGCCGTAGGCGGCGTGGCACAGGTGGTGCGGGTAGCGCCGCTGCCCGGCGATCGTCGCCCGGGGCGCCGCGCCGCTGATCCGCGCCTCCTGGTTCAGGGCCAGCAGGGTGCCGTGGCCGGCCCGCTCCTGGGCGCCGTGGAGGTCGGCGATGAACACCCGCTCGGCCTGCTCGGGCACGAAGGAGCGGTTGAGCGCCGTGGTGTGGGCGGCGAGCGCCATCAGGTCGAAGGCCCCGGCACCGGCCTGGCCGCGCAGGAAGTCGGTGAATTGCGGGCCCCAGGTCGAGGCGACGACGAGTTCCGAGCCCGGCGGGACGTGCGCCTTCAGCAGTGCGGCCATCTGCGACGGGGCGTCCGGCTCGCAGTTCGGCGCGCGCTTGTACTGCAGGGCGCGCTCCGCCGCCTCGGCGAAGAGCAGGGTGCCGTCGGGCCCGACCAGGGCGAGGGCCGGGTCGTGGAAGGTGGTGGCGAGGCCGAGATAGAAGCGCATGCCCACGGGGGGTAGCGCATTTTCGCGCCGGACGGAGCCCGGCACGTGCGAGGTGCCGTCCTTGCGCCGCCGTCATTGCGAGCGGAGCGAAGCAATCTAGACGGCGCCACGCTTCCCGATGTTCCGCTGCACTGGGTTGCTTCGCTGCGCTCGCAATGACGAAGCGCGCCGCCCGCTAGTGCGGGGCGACGCGGCGCTTCGCGACGAGGAGGATCGCCGCGCCGGCGAGTCCCGACAGGGCCGAGCCCGCGAGCACGCCGAGCTTCACGGCGGTCTCGTGCTGCGGGTCCGGGAAGGCGAGGCCGCCGATGAACAGGCTCATGGTGAAGCCGATGCCGCACAGGACCGCGACCCCGTAGACCTGCCCCCAGCCGGCCCCGGCCGGGCGCTTGGCCCATCCCAGCGCCACGGCCAGCCGCAGGCTCGCGAACACGCCGGCCTGCTTGCCGAGGAACAGGCCCGCCGCGATGCCGAGCGTCACCGGCTGGAGCAGGGCCTCGGGGGTGAGGCCGGAGAGGTCCACGCCGGCATTGGCGAAGCCGAAGACCGGGACCACCCCGTAGGTGATCCAGGGGGCGAGGGCGTGCTCCAGCCGGTGCAGGGGCGAGTGCGCGTCCTCCGGCCGGCCCGGGCTGACCCGGATCGGGATCGTGAGCGCGAGCAGCACCCCCGCGATCGTCGCGTGGATCCCGGAGCGCAGCACGAGGACCCACAGCACGAGGCCGAGGAGCCCGTAGGCCGGGAGCCACCCGATCCCCGCCCGGTTGAGGCCGTAGAGGGCGGCCAGCACCGCGGCGGCGAGCGCCAGCATGGTGAGGTCGAGGCCGGAGCTGTAGAACAGCGCGATCACCACCACGGCGCCGAGGTCGTCGACGATGGCGACCGCGCTGAGGAAGATCTTGAGGGAGACCGGCACCCGCGACCCGAGGAGCGCGAGGACGCCCAGCGCGAAGGCGATGTCGGTGGCGGCCGGGATCGCCCAGCCCCGCAGGGTGCCGGCCCCGAGATTGGTGAGCGCGTAGAATGCGGCCGGGACCGCCATGCCGCCGAGCGCGGCGATGCCCGGCAGGACCCGGTCGGGCCAGGTCCGCAGCCGCCCGTCGAGGGCCTCGCGCTTGATCTCCAGGCCGACCAGCAGGAAGAACCCGGCCATCAGGCCGTCGTTGATCCAGTGCTGCACGCTCATCGGGCCGAGTTCGGCGTGGAGGGCGTGCGCGTAGGTGTCCGCGAGCGGCCCGTTGGCGACGACCAGCGCCAGGGCCGCCGCCGCCATCAGGATCAGCCCGCCCGCCGCCTCGCCGGCGAGCAGCGTGCGGATGATCGAGAGGGGGCGGGGCCTCCGCCTCGGAGGGGCGCGGTCAGGTGCGGGCGAGGTCATCGCGACACGCCTTGCCGCGCATCGGAGACGCGCGCAACCGCGCGGCCGCGACCGTTACGACGTCCGCCCCAGGGCCGCGCGGATCAGCGCCAGCCCGTCCGGGCTCGACCACGCGGCCGGCCCCTTCATCACCCCGATCGTGCAGCCCTGCGCGTCGACCAGCATCGTGGTCGGCAGGCCGGGCGACTGCGTGTCGCGCTGGAGGATCGGCAGCACGCGGCCGCCGGGATCGGCGTAGAAGGCGAGGTCGTGGATGCCCGCCTGCTTCAGCCATTCCGACGGCTTCTCGAGGTTGCGCGTGTCGACGTTGATCGCGACGACCTGGAAATCGGGGCCGCCGAGCTGCGCCTGGAGCCGGTCGAGGGCCGGCATCTCGGCCTTGCAGGGCGCGCACCACGTCGCCCAGAGATTCACGAGGAGCAGCCGGCCCCTGAGGTCGGCGAGGCCGGTCTCGGCGCCGTCCGGCCCCTTGAACCGGATGTCCGGCGCGGGCCGGGCCTGCGGCGGGGCCTGCATGGCGGCGACCTCGCCCTTCGCGGCCGCATCGACCCGGGCGAGCGCCGGCTTGGCGGCGGCGCAGGGCTGAAGGGCGCCGCCCGTGTTGCCGGGCAGGAGACCGCTCCCGTATAGGGCGAGGCCGAGGACGGCGAGCGCGGCGACGCCCGCGCCGGCCAGGATGGGCGTGCGGCCGGGCATCAGGCTCGGGCCTCGGGACGGTCAGGGCGCGGAAGGATCGACATGAGCAACCGGATGTGGGGCGGCCGCTTCGCGAGCGGCCCGGCGGAGATCATGGAGGAGATCAACGCCTCCATCGGATTCGACAAGCGCCTCGCGCCCCAGGATATCCGCGGCTCGCTGGCGCATGTGGCGATGCTGGGCCAAGCCGGCATCCTGCCGGCGGAGGATGTGGCCGCGATCGAGGCCGGGCTCAAGTCCGTGCGCGACGAGATCGAGGGCGGCACCTTCGCGTTCAAGCGCGAGCTCGAGGACATCCACATGTCCGTGGAGAGCCGGCTCACCGAGATCGTCGGCCCGGCCGCCGGCCGCCTGCACACGGCGCGCTCGCGCAACGACCAGGTCGCCACCGACATGAAGCTCTGGGTGCGCGACACCCTCGATTCCCTCGACCAGCAGGCCGCCGACCTGCAGCGCGCCCTCAGCCAGGCGGCGCTGAAGCACGCCGGCACCGTGATGCCGGGCTTCACCCATCTCCAGTCGGCCCAGCCGGTGACCTTCGGCCACCACTGCCTCGCCTACGTCGAGATGCTGGCCCGCGACCGGGGCCGGTTCCGCGACGCCCGGGCGCGGCTCAACGAGTGCCCGCTCGGCGCCGCGGCGCTCGCCGGCACCTCCTTCCCGATCGACCGGCACGCCACGGCGGCGGCCCTCGGCTTCGACCGGCCGACCGCCAACTCCCTCGACTCGGTCGCCGACCGCGACTTCGCCCTGGAGGCCCTGGCGGCGGCCTCGATCTGCGCCGTGCACCTGTCGCGCTTCGCCGAGGAGCTGGTGGTCTGGACCTCGGCCCAGTTCAACTTCGTGCGGCTGTCGGACGGGTTCACCACCGGCTCGTCGATCATGCCGCAGAAGCGCAACCCCGACGCCGCCGAGCTGGTGCGCGCGAAGAGCGGCCGGATCATCGGCGCGCTGACCGGCCTGCTCATCGTCATGAAGGGCCTGCCGCTCGCCTACTCGAAGGACATGCAGGAGGACAAGGAGGGCACGTTCGACGCCCTCCAGGCCCTGTCCCTGTGCCTCGCCGCCATGACCGGCATGGTGAAGGACCTGGAGCCCAACGCCGAAGTGCTCGGCCGCGCCGCCGGCTCCGGCTACGCCACCGCCACCGACCTCGCCGACTGGCTGGTGCGCGAGCTCGGGCTGCCGTTCCGTCAGGCACACCACGTCACCGGCCGCCTCGTCGGCGCGGCCTCCGCCAAGGGCGTCGGGCTCGAAGAGCTGTCGCTGCCCGAGATGCAGGAGGCGGAGCCGCGGATCACCGAGGCGGTCTACGCGGTGCTGGGCGTCGAGAACTCGGTGGCGAGCCGCACCAGCTACGGCGGCACCGCACCCGACAACGTCCGGCGCCAGGCGCAGGCCTGGATCGAGCGGCTGGGCTGAGCCGTCGCGGCCGACGGCGACCGGCGCCGGCTGACGCTTCGCGCCGCTAGCCCCTGAGGGTTGCCGGGGGCCCGCGGCCCGACGCTCCGACCGCGGGGTGGGCCCCCGGTCGCCTCGGATCAGGGAACGGGCCCCCGCTCATCCACAGGACCGTTCAAAATTGTGCATTGCAACCCTCGGCCCACCCGCGCGTTCACCATCTGGCTAAGTCCGCTCAGCTACAAGCTTCGCCGTCTGGATCGGAGTTCGCAGGATGCCTGTCGAGAGTTGGCTGAACACGGAGGAGGTGCCGGATTTCGCGGCGCACGCCACGGCGATGATCGACGCCGCCCTGACCGGTTCGGGCCTGACGCGCGAGTCCTACTGGGCCGCCGTCCGCAAGGGCTACAACACCCCCTACAACGATCCGCCCCGCCAGCGCGCCGCGCCGGCCCGGCCGAACGCCATCGCGGTGCCCGCCGGCCCGGCGGTCGAGGCGCTGCCGGTCCCGGCCGGCGTCATCGCGGCCCGGGCGACGGAAGCCCGCGCCGTCTGATTGTCGACGGATCCCGCCTCGCCATCTTGCCGACGTTTTACGCAAGCTTCACTAATCCCGAACCCCGGTCCGGCTCCTGACGGAGCCGCCCGTCGTCAGGAAGTGAAGATGGTCCGCGTCCCCCGCTCGCTCCCGGTCGGAGCTCTCGCCCTGCTCGCCTCCGGGCTGGTTACCGGCCTCGTCGGAGGTGTGCTCGGCGGGACCTGCCTGGTCGCGACGGCGGCCCACGCCCAGGACGCGGCGGCGGCCCCGGACGCCGGCGGTGGCGACGCGGCCCCGTCGCGGCGCGGGCGGCGGCACGGCCGCGAGCGGAGCAAGCGCGCCGAGAAGAAGACCGCGACCCCGCCGGGGATGCAGCAGGCCACCCCGGTGGCGATCTTCGGCGACTGGAACGTGTTCGTGAACGGCGACGGCCGCAACAAGCTCTGCTACGCGATCGCGCAACCGCAGACGCGCTCGCCCAAGACCCTGAAGCGCGACACCGCCTACCTGTTCGTGAGCGTGCGCAAGGGCGAGAACATCCAGAACGAGGTGGCGGTGATGCTGGGCTTCCCGTCGAAGCCCGCGGCCTCCCAGGTCAAGCCCGGCTCCGCGGCCGCGCCGACCGACCCGAGCCTCAACCTCGGCGCCAGCCGCTACGGCCTCGTGGTCAAGGACGGCAATGCCTGGCTGCAGAACCCCGCCGAGGAGGCGCGGGTCGTCTCCGAGATGAGCGCCCGCAACCCGAAGATCATCATCAAGGCCACGTCGATGCGCGGGAACCCGACGAGCGACGAGTACGCGCTCGGCGGATTCGCGGAGGCCATGAAGCGCACCCGGGACGAGTGCAGCAAGTAGCGGACGGGTCAGGCCCGCCTCAGCGCGGGCCGGTGCGACCGGTCGGGGGACCGGGCGCTCATGCGCGCGCGGGCCGCGCGCGCGGCCTGCTCGGCCGTGCGGAACACGGCGCCGTCGAGCCCGTCGAAATCGCGCGCGGACGAGAAGAACCGGACGCCGCGCCCCTCGGGGACGGCGATCCCGGCGGTGACCTCACCGATCTCGATCACCCGGGCGGGTTCGCTCGGGCCGAGGGCCGGGTCCGCGAGGTCGGGACGGTCTTCGGGTTTGTACTCTGCGAGGCTGTGCATCGGATCGGGAACTCCCTGGGCCGGCCGGTCGCCGTGCCGGATCGCGTTGGCTGCTGCGGAGGATCGACGGGGCTCAGCGTCGACAGCGCCGGCGGGCGGCGGGGCAGCAGGGGGCGATCGGGAGCGGGTATCGAAGGGACGATGTGCGAGTGACCATCGGACGTCCTCCAGACTGAAGGACCGCGCGGCGCGGGGCCGGCGCAGTGCTTTAGCGTTTGATCACGCGGCGCAAGCTACGCTTCTCAAAGGACCGCGGCCGGCCCTGTCGCGCACCCGAGGTGCGCGGCCGGGCCGGCACTCCTGAAGATGGGCGCGGCACGGCGCACCGTCAACGGAACGGACTTCCGATTTCGAGGGCCGGCTTGGCAGGAAGCCGGTCCCGGGCGCGCGTCCGGGAGGCGGATCGTTCAGGCCGCGGCGATCACCGCGGCGAGGTCGGAGAAGTCCGAGAAGATCCGGGCCGCGCCGGCCTCCGCGAGCCCGGCGCCCGCCGGGTCGTGACCCCAGTGGCCGCCGCCCGTGAAGCCCGCGACCCGCATGCCGGCGCTCCGGGCCGCCGTGACCCCGGGAACGCTGTCCTCGATCACGAGGCAGGCCGCCGGAGCGACGCCCATCCGCTCGGCGGCGAACAGGAACAGGTCGGGGAAGGGCTTGCCCCGCGCCACCTGCGCCGAGGAGAAGACGCGGTCGCCGAACAGGGGGAGCAGCCCGGTCAGCGTCAGGGAGTGGCGCAGCCGCACCGGGTCGCTGCTCGACGCGACGCAGACCGGCAGGCCCACGGCGGCGACCGCCTCGGCGACGCCGCGCATCGCCCGCAGCTCCGCGTCGAACAGCGCCAGGGTCTCGGCCTTCACCGCCTCGACGAAGCCGGCCGGGGCGGTGACGCCGTAGTCGCTCGCGATATGCGCCATGATCGAGGGCATCGCGGTGCCGGTGAAGCGCGCCCGCACGGTGGCGAAGTCGATGTCCACGCCGATCCGGTTGAGCCCGGCCGTCAGGCAGGCGAGGCTCAGGGGCTCGCTGTCCACCAGGACGCCGTCGCAATCGAAGATCACGAGGCCGAGATTCGTCGCGCGCGCGTCCAAGGTCGACCGTTCCCGCACGGCCCGCCGCCGCCGGGCGACCCTGTGGCACGGGCCCGAGGGCCCCGCAACCGCGCGGATCGACGCTCGCCCCGGGCGCTGACCGGGTGCTTGCACCTTGCGGCGCGGCCCCATACTCCCGGGGCGGGCGCGCCGATCCGGCACCCACGGCCCGTAAGGCAAGGCTCAGAAGGCCCCGCGATGTTCCGCTTCCTGGCCCGCGTCCTGGGCTTCCTGCTGATGGCCGGCGGCTTCGTCGCGCTGGTCTACGACGGCGCCCGCTCCATCGCCAACAACGGGCTGCGGGTGACGCCGCTCTCCGACGTGATCGCCACCCTGTTCAAGGACAAGGCCAGCGCCCTCCAGGGCAGCGTGGAGGGGGCGGCGCCCTGGCTCTGGCACATCCTGGGCCTGCCGCTCACCCTGGCGCCGGCCTCCCTGATCGGCCTCGGCCTCGGCGCGGTCCTGCTCTGGCTCGGCCAGCCGGGCCGCGAGCCGATCGGGTTCCTGACGAAGCCCTGATCCGACGAAGCCCTGATCCTCCGGGCGGCCTAGCGGGCGGCGAGCTTGGCCTCGGCCTCGGCCAGGGCGGCCTTCAGCCGCTCGATCTCGGCGGTCAGCGCGTAGTGCTCGCTGACGTCGAGCTGCGAGGCGAAGAAGTAGACCACCCGTCCCGCCTCGTCCCGCACCGGGCCGACGTAGAGGGCGTTCTGGAAGGTCGAGCCGTCCCTGCGGTAGTTGAGGAGGTCGACCCGGATATCCTCCTCCCGCCGGACGGCCGCGCGGAGGCGGTCGACGGCCGCCGCCTCGGTGTCGGGCCCCTGCAGGAAGCGGCAATTGCGGCCGACCACCTCCATCCGGGTGTAGCCGGTCAGCTTCAGGAAGGCGTCGTTCACGAAGACGATCGGGTTATCGTGCTGGGCCGGATCGGTGATGATCATCGGCATCCGGGTCGCCCGCACGGCGGCCGCGAAGGGATCGCCCCGGTGCGCCTCCGCCTTGAGGTCGTCCGGCACGTGGCTCGTGGCGGTCCCGCCCGTCTCCATCCGGATCAGCCCCTCACAGCGCCGCGCAGGGCGGCCGTCCGACCCGCGTCGTCGGGGCACCAAGCCGGAATTTGCCCGCGCGGTCCAGTCTCTCGCGGCGCGGTTCGCGGAGGGCGGGCGCCGAACGTCGTCCGGCGGTCCCCGCCTTCCCGTGTCGGGCGGCGCCCAAGACCGGGAGGCGGGCCGCTGGCGCACCGCTTCGCGGGGGCATGCCACCAGCAGGCCCCGGCCAAGAAGCTGGCCAAGAAGCTGGCCAAGAACCGGGCCAAGAACCGGGCCAAGAACTCGGCCGGCTGTTGCGGCCCGGCGGGAACCGGCGGCGGCGCCCGAGCCTCACGGGCTCCGGCTGTCGGGCCGCGTCTGCGGGCCCGGCACCGGGGCGCCGGCGGCGCCCCGCAGGGGCGGCGTGCTGTTCGGGCTGCGCAGCACGATCAGGACGCTGCCGAGGACCGAGAGGGCGAGGGCGGTCACGAGGAGGATGAAGAGCCAGCGGGGCATCCGGGGCGGTTAGCACATCGGAGCCGGCGCGCCGAGCGGCCCGGCCGGTGACGGGCCGAACCAGCGGCCCACCGCCTCCCGCAGGCCGTCGAGGGCCGTTGCCGCGCCCGTCCAGGCGACGCAGCCGTCGGGGCGGACCAGCGTCGAGGGCCCGTCCGGGACCGCCACGCAGCTCACCCGGCCCGTCGCCGCGGCGACCATCCGGGAGGCCGCGCCGTCGGCGCTGCCGTCGACGAGGAGGCCCCGGCCGTCCTGCATCGCGCCGTAGAGCGTCGCGCCACCGGCGCCGAGCGGCCCGTCGCCGGCCATCCGGCCGACCGCGTCCTCGGGCGAGCCGAGATCGTACCGGGCGCTCAGGCCGCGCATCAGGCCGCCGAGGATCCGGCTGACCTCGTCGCTCTCCAGGAGCCGCGCCATCAGGTCGCGCAGCGCGCCCGATTGCGGATCGGGCCGCAGGATCGCCGCCTGGGCGCGGGTGTTGGCCGTGACGGCCTCGGCCACCGGGCGCCGCTCGGCCGTGTAGGTATCGAGCAGGGTCTCGGGCATCTCCCCGCGCAGCACGGCGGCGAGCTTCCAGCCGAGATTGGCGGCGTCGCCCAGGCCGAGGCTCAGGCCCTGGCCGTCGAAGGGCGCGTGGACATGCGCCGCGTCGCCGGCGAGCAGCACGCGGCCCCGGCGGTAGGTGTCGACGAGGCGCGTGTTGTCGGCCCACCGGTTCGCGACCGCGACCCGGGCGACGCGGACGTCCGTGCCGCTGACCCGGCGCAGCGCGGTCTCGATCTCGTCGCGCGTGACGGGCGCCTGCCGGTCGGCCGGCGGGCCGCTGAAATCCAGCATGAACAGGCGGCGCGGGAACGGCCCGTGGCCGTAGACGCCCCCCGGCCCGCGGTGCCAGCCGACCGGCAGCGCGCCGGCGGGATCGTCGAGATCGGCGATCGCCTGGTACATGGTGAGCGTCGGCGGCGTGCCGGGGAAGGCGAAGCCGGCCATCTTGCGGACCGCGCTGCGGCCGCCGTCGCAGCCGACGAGATAGGCGCAGCGGACGCGCGCGTCGCCCGTCGGCGCGGTCCAGGCCACCTCGACCCTGTCGGCCGCCTCCGTGAAGCCCGTGAGCGTGCAACCGCGGCGCAGGTCGATCCCGAGCGCCGCGGCGCGGTCGAGCAGCATGGCTTCGAGGCTCTGCTGATCGACCGCGCGCATGCGCCGGTCCGGCTCCGCCTGCGGGCCGCGGCGGATGAACAGGAAGCCGAAATGGCCGCTGAACTGCGCCCCGCGCGGGCCGCCGCCGACCTGACCCGGCAGGCGGTCCATCGCCGCGAGGCTCCGCGCCTCGGCGGCCTCGATCGCCGCGCCCATCCCCCGCCGCTGCAGCGCCTCGACGCCCAGGGGGCCGAGCCCCAGCGCCTTGATGGTGGTGCTCGGCTCGGTGAGGCGCTCCAGCACCCGGACGCGCGCGCCCCCGAGGGTCAGCTCGATGGCTGTGAGGAGCCCGACCGGACCGGCTCCAACCACGACGACGTCGACAGGCTCATCCATGGACTTAATCGATTTCTATACTCAGTCCATGAATGGATGTGGTATGAGGCGGCGCATGTCAACGCCTCCCGACCGCCGGTCCCGCAAGCGCCTCGCCACCCGGCAGGCCATCTCCGACGCCGCCACGCGGCTGTTCCTGGAGCGCGGCTTCGACGCCGTGACGGTGGATGAGATCGCGGCGGCTGCCGATGTCGGCCGGATGACCGTGTTCAACCATTTCCCCCCGCAAGGAGGACATGTTCTACGACCGCGACGAGGAGGGGCGCGCACTCCTGCGCGAGACCCTGCGGCAGCGCGATCCCCGGGTCGCGCCGGTCGAGACGCTCCGCCAGCTGGCGCACCGGCTGGTGACGGGCCGGAACCCGGTCGTGGAATTCTCGGCGCGCAGCGGCGCCTTCGTCGCGACGGCGGCCGGGAGCGAGACGCTCAAGGCCCGGGCCCGGGCGATCCGGGACGAACTCGCGGGCGTGGTGCGGGTCGCGCTCGCCGAATCCATCGGGCGCGGGCCGGAGGATCCCGACGCCGACCTGGCGGCCGGCCTGTTGCTGGCGACCTGGAGCGTGGCCTTCCTCCGGGCGCACCGGACCTTCCGGGCGACGCGGCGGACGGAGGCGGCGAATGCCGCCTTCCTGGCGGTCATCGACCGGGGGACGGCCGGCCTCGCGGCGGCGCTGGCCGGCACGCCCTACGCGGAGGCGGCCGCGCCCTGAGCGGCGACCATCCCCGGGGGCCCGGCCTACGGCGCCTTCAGCACCGCCCGGCAGGCGGCGGGCAGCGCCGCCATGGTCATGGCGGGCTTGGCCTTCGGCGGCGTCTTCGGGGGCTTCGGGTGGAGCACCGCGTCCGAGAACCAGTAGCTGAGGTCGTCGCAGCCGTCGCCCGGCGGCGGCGCGCCCTGGGGCTGGCAATCCTCCTGGCCGGCCGGGCAGGAAAGCCGGATATGGTAGTGGTAATTGTGCCCGTACATCGGGCGGACCTTGGACATCCAGCGGCTGCCCGCGGCGTCGCGGCAGAGGGCCTTCTTGATCGCCGCGTTGACGAAGATGCGCTCCACCTCCGGCTGCTCGGCGGTGATCTTGATCAGCTGCAGGTGCGTGGGCGTCCAGACCTGGGGATCGATGTCGAGGCGGTCGCGGCGGACCATGTCGGTGGCCGAGGTCTCCTCGCGCTCCGCCCGGCTCATGCGGTGGTCGGGCATCGGCGTCAGCCAGACGTCGGCGTCGATGCCGATCTGGTGCGAGGCGTGGCCGGTGATCATCGGGCCGCCGCGGGGCTGGGCCATGTCGCCCACGAGGAGGCCGGGCCAGCCGACCCGGGCGGCCTTCTGCGACAGCCGCTCGATGAAGTCGACGAGGTAGGGCGTGCCCCACATCCGGTTGCGGGACGGGCGCATGACCTGCCAGTTCGGCCCGTCGAGCGGCAGCGCCTCGCCGCCGGCGAAGCAGCCCTTGGCGTAGAAGCCGTAGATGTGGGCCGGACCGGAGGACGCCTTGGTGACCCGCCCGAACAGCGCCTTGGCGGGCGTCGAGGGCGCGTCCGGATGCTCCAGGGGCGGCAGCGGCTTCGGATTGACGCTGCCGCGATCCTGGGCCTGCGCGGCGGCGGGCAGGAGCAGGGCGGCGAGCGCGAGGCTCTGGGCGAAACGCGGCATCGGCATGCGGGGGCTGTTCGTCCGGCTGGAGAGGGCGGGCGCGGGCGCCCGCCGGAACGTGGCCCAGGGGCGGGGCGTTTTTCGGGCAGACGGCGCGCGTCGCGCGGAAACGGTCGGGAGGCGGCGATGACGGCCACGGGAACGGGAACGGACACCGGTCAGCCCGGCACGGCGAACCCGGCCGGCCGGGAGCCCCGCCGCCTGATCGCCAGCGATCGGGTCATCGGGACGGATGTCCGCCGGCCCGACGGGACACGGGTCGGACGGATCGAGCGGCTGATGCTCGACAAGGTCTCGGGTCGGGTCGCCTACGCGGTGATGAGCTTCGGCGGGTTCCTGGGCCTCGGCGAGGACTTCTACACGCTGCCCTGGTCGGTGCTGCGGTTCGAGCCGCAGCAGGACGCCTACGTGGTCGACATCACCGAGGCGCAGCTGCGCGCCGCCCCGGCCCGCACCCCCGAGGGCACCGATCCGGCCGCGGACGGCGCCTGGGAGGAGCAGATCCACCGCTACTACGACGCGGCGCCCTACTGGGGCATCTAGGCGGCGCCGGGACCGTCTGCGGGTCTCAGCGGACGTGGCGGGTCACCGGCCCGCACCAGCCGGGCAGGTAGTCGGCGTCCTTGGACTTGGCCAGCGACATCGCCCGCTCCAGGGCCGAGGAGAAGTCGTTCTCGATCCGCTTCTCCTTGATGTTCCGCCGCAGGAAGTCGGCCCAGAGAAACTCGCTGAACGGCGTCGTGTCCTTCGCGAAGCCGCCGGCCCGGCGCAACTCGCCGGCGAGGCTGCGATAGGGGTCGTCCACCAGGGCGTCGACGGATTTCGGGATGTCGTCGAAGTGCTGGCGCACGCCGTCGGCGTCGTAGGGGTGGGTCCAGGATTTGTGGTCGCAGACCGTCCAGAACGCGTCTTTGTCGAGGTAGTGCAGGTCGGCCACCACGGTGACGAGCACGTTCTCGACGCCCTCCTCGTGCAGGGCGCGGGACAGGTGGTGGTGATCGATGATGTAGTGGCGCTTCTTCGGCCCGAGCAGCGTCGGGATCATGTGGGCGCCGAGGAATTCCTTCTTCTTCTCGCCGTCGTACTCCCGCCAGCGCCGCCGCTTCTCCGCCACTTCCCGGTAGCCCACGGTCATCTGCGTCGGGCGCAGCTCCGCGATCGGGATGGTCTTGAGCAGCGGCTCTCTACTGGCCATGGGGTCTCCTTCGTGCGTGGATTTGTCACGCGATCGTCAGACACCTATTCAGGATCGGGAGAGCGGCCAGGGCGCGCGGCGCTCACGTTTCCGGCATCGCGCGGACGGCCTCCAGCACGAACACGCGGATCGCCGAGGACAGGTTCTGGCCGTCGCGGCCGGCGTCGATGTGCCCGATGAGGGCCTGGACCGACTGGCCCCGCGCCTCCGCGATCGCCCGCAGGGCCGCCCAGAACGGGTCCTCCAGGGACACGCTGGTCCGGTGGCCGGCGATCATCACGGAGCGCTTGGTGATGCCCGGGCTCATGGCGAGGCGGCTGCGCGTCCCGTCCTCGCGAGCGGAGCGAAGCGATCCAGGGCAGCGCGACCCTGGTCGGCGTGGCGCGACTGGATCGCTTCGCTCCGCTCGCGAGGACGGTGGGGCTGCTGCATCCGGATCTGCTCTCAGTCCGCCGGATCGGGCTCGCCCCGCTCCAGGCGGTGGCCCTCGTGCCGCTCGGTCTCCAGGGCCTTGCGGCGCTGCTGGAGGGTCCTGGCCTTCTTCGGCTGCCCGAAGGCGATCCGGTTGGCCTCGGCCTTCGTGTCGGCCTCGGCGCGGGCCTTCGCCTTGCGGACCTGACGCAGGTTGATGATCTCGGCCATGGATCGCCTCCCGGCAATGGCGGCCGGCGCAGGACACCCGCGCCGGCCAAATACCCAAGAAACTAATCGGCGCTGGGGGCCAGCATGGTCTCCGGCCGGACCACGCGCTCGAACTCCGCCTCGGTCACGTAGCCGAGGCGCAGGGCTTCCTCCTTGAGGGTCGTGCCGTTCTTGTGCGCGGTCTTGGCGATCTCGGCGGCCTTGTCGTAGCCGATCGAGGGGGCGAGCGCGGTGACCAGCATGAGCGACCGGCTCATCAGGTCGGCGATCTTGTCCTCGTTGGCCTTGATGCCGACGACGCAGTTGTCGGTGAAGCTCACCGCCGCGTCGGCGAGCAGGCGGATCGACTGCAGCACCGCGTTGGCGATCACCGGCTTGAACACGTTGAGCTCGAAATTGCCCTGGGAGCCGGCGAAGCTCACCGTGGTGCCGTTGCCGATCACCTGGGCGCAGACCATCGTCAGGGCCTCGCACTGGGTCGGGTTGACCTTGCCGGGCATGATCGACGAGCCGGGCTCGTTCTCGGGGAGCGACAGCTCGCCGAGGCCGGAGCGCGGGCCCGAGCCGAGGAAGCGGATGTCCTGGGCGATCTTGAACAGGCCGGCGGCGAGCGCCGAGAGGGCGCCCTGCGTGAATACCAGGGCGTCGTGGGTCGCGAGCGCCTCGAACTTGTTCTCGGCCGACGTGAAGGGTAGGCCGGTCAGCTCGGCGACCTTGGCGGCGAAGCGCTCGGCGAATTCCGGATGGGCGTTGAGGCCGGTGCCGACCGCCGTGCCGCCCTGGGCGAGCGCCAGCACCCCCGGCAGGGTCGCGGCGACCCGCGAGCCGCCGAGGGCGACCTGCGCGACGTAGCCGGAGAATTCCTGGCCGAGGGAGACCGGCGTCGCGTCCTGCAGGTGGGTGCGCCCGATCTTGACGATCGCGTCGAAGGCCTTGGCCTTGGCGTCGAGGGCAGCGTGCAGGTGGGAGAGCGCCGGCAGCAGGCGACCCTGGATCTCGCGGGCCACCGCGATGTGCATGGCCGTCGGGAAGGTGTCGTTGGAGGACTGGCCGCGGTTGCAATGGTCGTTCGGGTGGACCGGCGACTTGCCGCCGCGCTGGCCGCCCAGGCGCTCGTTGGCGAGGCTGGCGATCACCTCGTTGGCGTTCATGTTCGACTGCGTGCCCGAGCCGGTCTGGTAGATGACGAGCGGGAACTCGTCGTCGTAGCGGCCCTCAACGACCTCGGCGGCCGAGGCCGCGATGGCGTCGGCGAGCTTCGGGTCGAGGGCGCCGAGATCCTTGTTCACCAGGGCGGCGGCCTGCTTCACGACGCCGAGTGCGTGGACGAGCGGCGCCGGCATCCGGTCGGTGCCGATCTTGAAGTTCTGGATCGAGCGCTGCGTCTGCGCGCCCCAGTAGCGATGCGCCGGGACCTCGATCGGACCGAAGGTGTCGGACTCGGTGCGGGTGGCGGTCTCGGTGGGCGACATCGTGGCCTCTACGTCTGGTGCAGTGCGGTGCCTACTTAAATGAGGCGCGGGTGAATCGCGATGCCGGTTTTCCCCGGCGCGCCGACAAGGGCGGGGCTCTGTTCCCGCCGGACAAGGAGCCGATGAGCGCCACGATCGATCTCTCCGAACCGATGGCCGGCACCCGGTTCCGCCCCGTCGTGCCGCCGCCGCTGAAGGAGCCGCTCGGCCTGTTCGAGTTCCTGCGGGCGGCGCGCAAGAACCCGATCACCACCTGGATGGACGCGCATTTCAAGCTGCCGGTCGTGGCGGCCGAGGGCGCGATGGGCCGGATCACCCTGGTGAGCGACCCGGCGCTGATCCGCTACCTGCTCATCGAGAACCCCGACGGCTACCGCAAGGACGACCTCCAGCGCCGCGTGCTGGCCCCGGGGCTCGGCAACGGCCTGCTCAGTGCCGAGGGCGACGAGTGGCGGCTCCAGCGCCGGACGCTGGCGCCGATCTTCAACGCCCGCACGGTCCAGGGCTTCTCCGACGCGATGAACGCCGCCGGGGCGCGGCTCGGCCGCCGCCTCGTCCGCCGCGACGGCAAGCGGGTCGACGTCGCCCTGGAGATGACCCGCGTCACCCTCGACGTGCTGGAGCGGACGATCTTCACGCAAGGTTTGCCGAGCGATCCCGACGCGCTGGGCCGCGCGATCACGCGCTTCCTCGAGGCCGTCGGGCCGATCGACCCCCTCGACGTGTTCGGCGTGCCCGATTTCGTGCCGCGGATCGGCCGGTTGCGGGCGCGGCCCGCGGGGCGCTTCTTCGCCGAGGTGGTCGACGAACTGATCGCACGGCGCAAGGCGCTGATGACGGGGGGCGAGGCGCCGCGGGACCTGCTGACGCTGCTGCTCGCCGCGCAGGATCCCGAGACCGGCAACGGGCTCTCGGACCTCGCCGTGAAGGCCAACATCGTCACCTTCATCGCCGCCGGCCACGAGACCACGGCCAACTCCCTGACCTGGGCGCTCTACTGCCTGTCGCAGGATCCCGCCGCGCAGGCGCGGGTCGAGGCCGAGGTCGACGCGGCCGGGCCGGGGGATTTCGCCGTCGAGCGCCTGCCCTTCACCCGGGCGGTGATCGAGGAGGCGATGCGGCTGTTCCCGCCGGTCCCGTTCCTCAGCCGGCAGGCGGTCCGCGACGACCGGCTCGGCCGGATCAAGGTGCCGCGGGGCTCGCTGGTGATGGTGGCGCCCTGGGTGCTCCACCGCCACCAGCTGCTCTGGGACGACCCGGAGGCCTTCGTGCCGGAGCGGTTCCTGCCCGAGAACCGGGACGCGATCCCGCGCTTCGCCTACCTGCCGTTCGGGGCGGGGCCGCGGGTCTGCATCGGCCAGAGCTTCTCGATCCAGGAGGCGGTGATCGTGCTGGCCCACGTGGTCCGGGCGGTGCGCTTCCGGCTGCCGGCGGATCACCCGGCGGTCACGCCGCTCCACCGGGTGACGCTCCGGCCGGAGCACGGCTTGCGCATGGAGGCCGAGCGGCGAGCGTGAGCGGGTTGACGGGTTCCCCGTGCGTTCTCACATTGCCGGAACGAGTCAGCAGAGTCGCGCTGGCTGAGATCGGGCACGAACCGCGATGGTCGACACCGTTGCTCCCGTGACGCTGGATTATGCCGAGCAGGTCGCCCGCGTCCTGCGGTCCAATGCGGAGACGGAAAAGTTCGTGGCCGAGCAGCGGAAGCTGATCGACGAGCAGACCAAGCTTCAGGCCGAGGCGGCGAAGCTGCACGCCGAGACGCTCAAGCTCGGTCGAGACCGTGTCCTGGCCCCGCTCTCCATCGGTTTTGCCGGCATGGCAGCAGCGGCCGCATTCTTCGGCGCGGGCGCCGCGTTCGTCAAACTTATGAGCCCCTGATCGTCGATCTGGGGCACGACTGGCGCCGGCGCGGTCCGAAATGCCTGCCGCGACTGTGTGAAGCTCCCTGGGCGATCGTCTGGGCAACGTTCGGTCGAGGCCTGCTATCGGGCATGCCCCGAGCTTCGATTTGAGCGCGTTCCCATCGCCTCGCCTCACCGCGCCTGAGCCTGACGGATCTCGCAGCTGAAGGTCGTGACCGAGTCGGCCAGGGGCGATCTCAGCTCTTCTTGCGGAAGGCGTCCAGGCTCACGACCTCGGCGCTGCCCTCCTCACCCTCCTTCTTGGCGGCGGGGCGGGGGGCCTTGTCGTCGGTCTTGCCGGCGTCCTTCTCGCCCGGGGCGGCGGGCGCGGGCAGCCCCTTCGGCGCGCCCGCGCCGATCGTCGCGAGACCGGCGCTCTTGGGCCGCACCTCGCCGGGTTCCGAGCCGGCGCCGCGGGGACCGGGCTTGGCCGGGGCGGCGTTGGCCTCCTCGGGGGTCTCGCCGGCCTCGCTGAGGTCGAACTTCAGGCCGAACTGCACGGAGGGGTCGAAGAAGCCCGACAGGGCGTCGAACGGCACCAGCAGGCGCTCCGGCACGCCCGAGAAGGACAGGCCGACCTCGAAGGCGTGCTCGGTGACGTTGAGGTCCCAGAACTGGTGCTGCAGGACGATCGTCATGTCCTGCGGGTACTTCTCGCGCAGGGCCTGCGACATCCGCACGCCGGGGGCCTCCGTCCGGAACGAGACGTAGAAATGATGCTCGCCCATCAGCCCCTCGCGGGCCGCGTCGGTCAGGACCTTGCGCACCACGCCGCGCAGGGCGTCCTGTACCAGGAGGTCGTAGCGGATCAGGTCGTCTGCCATCTGCGGTCGCGCTCTCGCCCGGTCTGCCCGGCGCCCCGCCGCGGATGGCCGGACCGAGGACTGAAGTGGAGGCTTCTGTTGCCAGGCGCCTCCGAACCCCGCCTATGCGGAGCTACCCGCTAGGACTTCAGGTCGATATTGGGGACCGCTTACGCGGCCACCGCCACCGGAGCAAAGTTGTCGTTGGCAACTATTGCAAAGGCCCGATAACGGCGGAACCATGCCGAGCGAAAGCTCAACCTTTACGCCCTCGTCGATCCTATTTCGCCCCCGCCGAAGCCCCGGTTCCGATCACGCCCCTTGCGGCAGCATGTCCTGGGCTCGGGTGGAGGCGCCGGGTACCGCCCCCGGGTCCGATAGGTTTATTGCGAAGAACGTTTATCGCCATAGCCGGCCTCGCGACCGGCTCCCGAGATATAGAGGGGATCGGTCCGGTTTTGAAGCCCGATCGTGTCGCGCCGCCGCCTCATTTGGAGCCTCCGGGGGAGGCTGTTGCCGGAAGTGCGCAGTCGCGCGCCGCCGTCCCCGGTGCGCGGGGCCCGCTCGAGCGCGCCTGGGGCGCGATGTGGCGGCTCGGCGCCCTGGTCGCCCTCGTGGTCGTCTATCTCGGCGCGGCGAGCCTCCTGTCCCTCGCCACGGTGCGCGTCGGCTTCGACCTCTGGAGCGGGATCGACCCGTTCCTGCCCCCCGAGCGGCGCCCGTTCCTGGGCGCGGTGGAACTCGCCCACCGGGCCTTCGCGATCGACGCCCTGCGCCAGGTCTACCTCGCCGCCCTGGTGCTCGGCGGCGCGTGGTGGCACGACCGGGCCGGTTGGCGCCGCCGCCTCGCCCTCGACCGCGAGCGGCCGAACGGCATGCGGCCGGTCGCGCTGCTGGGCCTCCTGCTGGTCTGGCCGGTGCTGCACATCGCCTGGGTCACCGGCACGGCGGAGCTGTTCGGCGCGAGCTTCGGCCAGCACGTGCGGCTGTCGCCGTTCATGAGCCAGGCGGCGGTCGCGGCCTGGCTCGCCTATCTGGCGATCCTGGCGCCGGTGGCCGAGGAACTGCTGCTGCGCGGCGAGGCCTTCGCCCGCGCCCGGGCGGCCGTCGGACCCGCGGGGGCGATCCTGGTCACCGCGCTCATCTTCGCCGCCGCCCACATCTCGTCCTGGGGGCTCGCCCGGCCGGTCTCGCTGCTGCCCCTCGCCCTGGCGCTGGGCTGGCTGCGCTGGCGCACCGGCCGGCTCTGGCCCGGCATCGCCCTGCACGGCTGGTCGAACCTCGCCCTGGTGACCTACCTGCTCTGGCCGGTCTGAGGGCTGGTCTGAGGGCCTGTCCGAGGCCGGCCTGGCCGACAGGGCGCCGCGCGCAGGCCTGCGCCGGAGCGGCTCCCGCGCGACGGCGGTGGACATATGGCGGCGGCGCGCTTGCCGGCCGGCGCGCCGGCGCGCAGGAATGGGCGATGGACGCTTATCACGACCTGCTCCGGCGGATCCTCGACGCGGGCGTCGCCAAGGACGACCGCACCGGCACCGGCACGCTCTCGGTGTTCGGCCACCAGATGCGCTTCGACCTGTCGGCGGGCTTCCCGCTGGTCACCACGAAGCGGCTGCACCTGCGCTCGATCATCCACGAGCTGCTCTGGTTCCTGGCGGGCGACACCAACGTGGCGGCGCTGAAGGCGAACGGCGTGACGATCTGGGACGAGTGGGCGGACGAGCGCGGCGATCTCGGCCCGGTCTACGGCAAGCAGTGGCGCTCCTGGGAGAGGCCCGGCGGCGGCACTGTCGACCAGATCGCCGGGGTGCTCGACGAGATCCGGCGCAACCCCGATTCCCGCCGCCTGATCGTGTCGGCCTGGAACCCGGCCGACCTCGACCGGATGGCCCTCGCGCCCTGCCACTGCCTGTTCCAGTTCTACGTCAGCGAGGGGCGGCTCTCCTGCCAGCTCTACCAGCGCTCGGCGGACGCCTTCCTGGGCGTGCCGTTCAACATCGCGAGCTACGCGCTCCTGACCCACATGATCGCCCAGGTGGCCGGCCTCGGGGTCGGCGACTTCGTCCACACCTTCGGCGACGCGCACCTCTACAGGAACCACTTGGAGCAGACCCGCACCCTCCTGGCCCGGGAGCCGCGCCCGCTGCCGCACCTGCGGCTCAACCCGGAGGTGCGCGACCTCTTCGCCTTCCGGTTCGAGGACATCGCCATCGAGAACTACGACCCGCATCCCGCCATCGCGGCCCCGGTGGCGGTATGAGCCCGATCGTTTCCCTGGTCGCCGCCGTCGCCCGCAACGGCGTGATCGGCCGCGACAACGGGCTCGCCTGGCATCTCTCCAGCGATCTCAAGCGCTTCAAGGCCCTGACCATGGGCAAGCCGATGCTGATGGGCCGGTGCACCTGGGATTCGATCGGCCGGCCCCTGCCGGGGCGCCGCACCCTGGTGCTGACCCGGGACACGGGCTTCCGCGCCGAGGGGGTCGAGACCGTCCACGACTGGGACTCCGCGCTGGCCGCCGCCGGGGCGGAGCTGATGGTGGTCGGCGGCGCCGAGATCTACGCGCTCGCGCTCCCGCACGCCGACCGGCTCCACCTCACCGAGGTCGAGGCCGAGCCCGCCGGCGACGTGCGATTCCCCGCCTTCGACCGCGCCCGCTTCCGGGAGACGTTCCGCGAGGCGCACCCGGCGGGCCCGCGGGACGAGCACGCCTTCGCCTTCGTCGACTGGGAGCGCGCACGCTGAGGCGCGCCGCCGCATTTGCGTTCCGCGCCGCGCATGCCCACCTGCCAGCCTTGACAGCACGGGGCGTGCGCCCGCAGGTGCCTGTCGGGTGCGCGCGCTCACGCCGGGCCTGCACATCCTGCGGGAAGATGCGCGTGCGGGCCCTCGAGGCCTCCAGCCGGGAGCGGTCGCGGTGCGATCGGTCCGGATGGTCGGGACTAGGCGGGCGAGCGTGGCCGTTCAGGCAGGGGGCGCCGGTCGGGACGTGGGCCGGGCGCGGACAGGCAGGAGACGACGGCTAGGATGCCTTGGAGCAATCAGAGCGGCGGCGGGGGGCCCTGGGGCCGGCCCGGCGGTAACGGCGGTGGTCCCTGGGGTGGCGGCAGCGGCGGCGGCGGTGGCAAGACGCCGCCGAACCTCGAGGACCTGCTCCGGCGCGGGCAGGACCGCCTGCGCGGTCTGATCCCGGGCGGCGGTGGCGGTTCGGGCGGCGGTTACGGCGGCGGCGGCTCGACCGGCGTCGGCGGCGGCCGCAGCGCGGCGGTGATCGCCGTCCTGGCCGTCGCCATCTGGCTCGCGACCGGCTTCTACACCGTCTACCCCCGTCAGGTCGGCATCGAGACCATCTTCGGTCGCTACGTCGGCACCAAGGGCGAGGGCCTGCGCTACAACTTCCCCTATCCGATCGGCGGGGTGGTGAAGCCGGATGTCGGCTCCCAGAACTCGATCCAGATCGGCTTCCGCGCCGGCCCGAACGGGCAGGGCCGCAACCGCGACGTGCCGGACGAGAGCCTGATGCTCACCGGCGACGAGAACATCGTCGATCTCGACTTCGAGGTGCAGTGGCGGGTCAACCCGCTGAAGGCCTCCGACTTCGTGTTCAACCTCCAGAATCCGGAGGGCACCATCAAGGCGATCTCCGAGAGCGCGATGCGCGAGGTGATCGGCCGCCGCAACATCCAGGCGATCCTCACCAACGAGCAGTCGAGCATCGCCCAGGAGGTGAAGGAGATGGTCCAGAAGGCGCTCGACGAGTACGGCGCCGGCGTGCGCATCGAGGTGGTGCAGCTCGTCTCGGTCAACCCGCCGCCGGAAGTGCGCCCCGCCTTCATCGACGTGAACGCGGCCCAGCAGGACGCCGACACGGCGCAGAACGAGGCCAAGACCTACGCCAGCCGCGAGGTGCCGCAGGCCCGCGGTAAGGCGTCCCAGATCGTCCAGCAGGCCGAGGCCTACCGGACGAAGGCGACCGCCGACGCCACCGGCCAGGCCGCGCGCTTCAGCGAGGTCTACGCCTCCTACAAGGCCGCCCCGGCGATCAGCCGCGAGCGGATCTTCCTGGAGACGATGGAGAAGGTCCTGGGCTCCGTGAACAAGGTGATCATCGACCAGAACGGGACGCAGTCCGGCGGTGCCACCGCGGCCGGCGTGCTGCCGGTGCTGCCGCTCTCCGAGTTCGGCGCCCGCGCCCAGACCCAGACGGGAGCTGCCCGATGAAACAGGCTCTCCGCACCGGCCTGATCGTGGTCGCGGCCATCGTCGCGATCGGCCTCTACGCCTCGATCTTCACCGTCGGCCAGATGCAGCAGGCGCTCGTCCTGCAGTTCGGCCGCGTCCGGGCCGTCCTCAACGCCACCGGCGAGGACAAGCCCGGCCTGTACTTCAAGATCCCGTTCATGGAGAACGTGGTCGTCTTCGACAAGCGCGTGCTCGACCTCGACCTGCCAGTCCAGACGGTGCTCACCGCCGACCGGCAGAACCTGGAGGTGGACGCCTTCGCCCGCTACCGGATCGTCGATCCGCTGCGCTTCTACCAGGCGGTGGGCAATATCGGGCTGGCCAACCAGCGGCTCGCGAGCTTCACCAATTCCGGCCTGCGCAACGTGCTCGCCCGCTCGACCCGCGACGCGATCGTGAAGACCGATCGCGGGCAACTGATGCACCAGATCCAGGAGGACGTGAACCGGCAGGCCAAGGCGCTCGGCATCGAGATCGTCGACCTGCGCATGACCCGCGTCGACCTGCCCGCGCAGAACTCGGCCGCTGTCTACCGGCGGATGAAGACCGAGCGCGAGCGCGAGGCCGCCGACATCCGCGCCAACGGTGACCAGATCGCCGCCACGATCCGCGCCAAGGCCGACCGCGAGGTCACGGTCATCCTGGCCGAGGCGACGCAGAAATCCGAGCAGCTGCGTGGACAGGGTGACGCGGACAAGAACCGCATCCTCGCGGACGCGTTCGGGAAGGACGCGGATTTCTTCAGCTTCTACCGCTCGATGCAGGCCTACGAGAGCGGGCTGAAGGGATCCGATACCCGCCTGGTGATCAGCCCGAACACGGACTTCTTCCGCTTCTTCAGCGATCCGCAGGGCCGGGCACCCGCCCCGGCCGCCCGCGGGCCGCGCGGGCCGGCCGATCCGAGCGCTACCACGGGCTCGACGACCGGCTCCACGGCGGGGACGGCGCGCTGAGGGGGCCCGTTGGCGCCCCGGCGCCCGGGGATTACCGTGCAGGACAACCCGCGGGCGATCGGCCATCGGTCGAGGCCCGCGGGACCGGAAACGCGTTCATGAAGAGGTCGACCATGCACCCCGTCGCGAGCGCCCCCGAGGCGCCGTTCGACCGCGCCCCGGCGCGGCCCCGCTCCCGCGCCCGCGCGGTGATGGCCTCGATCCTGATCGGCGCCTCGGTCACCGTCTCCGTGGCCGCGACCGCCCTGCCGGTGCCGGCCTTCGCCAAGGGGCCGGCCTCCCTCGCCGATCTCGCCGAGCAGGTCACCGACGCGGTGGTGAACATCTCCGCGTCCACCACCGTCGAGGCCCGCGCCGGCCGTGCCGGGCCGCAGGTGCCCCCGGGCACCCCGTTCGAGGACCTGTTCGAGGAGTTCTTCAACCGGCGCGGCGGCCGCGGCGGCGGTGGCGGCGGTGACGGCGACGGGCCGCGTCAGCAGCGCAAGTCGAACTCCCTCGGCTCCGGCTTCATCATCGATTCCGCCGGCCTCGTGGTGACGAACAACCACGTCATCGGCGACGCCAACGACATCCAGGTCATCCTGCACGACGGCACGAAGCTGAAGGCCGAGATCGTCGGCAAGGATTCGAAGATCGACCTCGCCGTCCTGCGGGTGAAGCCCCCGGCCGACCGCACGCTGAAGGCCGTGCCGTTCGGCGATTCCGACAAGATGCGGCCCGGCGACTGGGTCATCGCCATCGGCAACCCGTTCGGGCTCGGCGGCTCGGTCTCGGCCGGCATTGTCTCGGCGCGGGGCCGGAACATCGAGTCCGGACCCTACGACAACTACATCCAGACCGACGCGGCCATCAACAAGGGCAATTCCGGCGGCCCGCTGTTCAACATGGACGGCGAGGTGATCGGCATCAACACGGCGATCCTGTCGCCGACCGGCGGCTCGGTGGGCATCGGCTTCGCGGTCCCGTCGGGCACGGCCAAGCCCGTGATCGACCAGCTCCGCGACTTCGGCGAGGTCCGCCGCGGCTGGCTCGGCGTGCGCATCCAGAACGTCGACGACACCACCGCCGAGGCGCTCAACCTCAAGGGCGGCGCGCGAGGCGCCCTGGTGGCCGGCGTCGACGAGAAGGGACCGGCCAAGACCGCCGGGATCGAGGTCGGCGACGTGATCCTGAAGTTCAACGGCGCGCCGGTGAAGGCCTCGGGCGACCTCCCGCGCATCGTCGCCTCGACGCCGGTGGGCCAGAAGGTCGACGTGGTCGTCATGCGCAAGGGCGAGGAGGTGACGAAGCCCGTCACCCTCGGCCGCCTGGAGGACGGCGACAAGCCGCAGCTCGCCAACCTGCGTCAGCCGGAGCCCGAGAGCGCGACCCGGCAGGCGCTGGGCCTCAACCTCTCCGGCATGACCGACGAGCTGCGCAAGAAGTACTCCATCAAGGACACCGTGAAGGGCGTGGTCGTCACTCGGGTCGACCCGAACTCGACCGCCGCCGACAAGCGGATCCAGCCCGGCGAGGTGATCGTCGAGGTCGGCCAGGAGTCGGTCAGCACCCCCGCGGAGGTGACCAAGCGGATCGACGCCCTCAAGAAGGACGGGCGCAAGTCGGTGCTGCTGCTGGTGGCGGGCGCCACCGGCGACGTGCGCTTCGTGGCCGTCGGCCTCGACTGAGCGGCCTCATCCGCGTTGCCGAGGGCCGTCGCTCCGCGGGGGGCGGCGGCCCTCGCGCGTTCAGGGGTCCCACATTGACGCTACGCGGCGGCACGGCACACTGGGGCCGCGAGTCGGTGCGGCTCGGGCGAGTTCGGACCCATGACGGCCGTTGCGTTCGACACCCTGAAATTCGCCCGCGCCCTGCGGGAGAAGGCGAAGCTGTCGCCCGAGCAGGCGGAGGGCCTGGCCGACGCGCTGGTGGACGTCTTCGACGGGAATCTTGCAACCAAAGCCGACATTCGCGACGTGCAGGCCGAACTGCAGATCGTCCGCGGCGATATCGAAGCCCTCAAGATACAGACCCGCGGCGACATCGAGGCACTGCGACTCACGACCCAGGCGGATATCGAGGGGCTTCGCATCTCGACCAAGGCGGATTCTGACAGTCTTCGTCAGTCGACCAAGTCGGATATCGAAGCCCTCCGCCTATCCACAAAAGCCGACATCGACAGTCTGCGCCTTGAGACCAAGGCCGACATCGAGGCCGTGAAGGGCGCGATCGCCTCCGCGAAGGTCGAGACGGTGCGCTGGCTCGTCGGCGCGATCGGCTTTCAGACGCTCGCCGTGCTCGGCGCGGTCATCACCCTGACCCGCACCCTCCACTGAGCCTCACCCCACGAACTCCGGCGCCGCGTAGCCCTGCAGGTACAGGAGCGCGGTGAGGTCGCCGTGCTCGACCCGGACCCGCGCCGCGGCCGCGACCGCGGGCTTGGCCCGGAACGCCACCCCGAGGCCGGCCTCGCCCAGCATGTCGAGGTCGTTGGCGCCGTCGCCGACCGCGAGGGTCTCGGCGGCGCCGAGGCCCAGCTGCCCGCGCAGCGCGATCAGCGTCGCGCGCTTCTCGGCCTTCCCGACGATCGGGTCCTCCACCAGGCCGGTGAGCCGCCCGTCCGCCACGCCCAGCACGTTGGACCGGTGCTCGTCGAAGCCGATCATCGCGGCGATCGGGCCGGTGAACAGCGTGAAGCCTCCGGAGACCAGGCAGGTATGGGCGCCGTGCGCCCGCATCGTCCGCACCAGCGTGCCGCCGCCCGGGGTCAGAGTCAGGTGCTCGGCGATCAGCCCGTCGACCGCGCCGACCGGGATGTCCTTCAGGAGCGCGACGCGCTCGCGCAGGGCCGGCTCGAAGGCGATCTCGCCCCGCATTGCCCGCTCGGTGATCGCCGCCACGTGGTCCTTGAGGCCGAGCGTCCCGGCGAGCTCGTCGATGCATTCCTGCTCGATCATGGTGGAATCCATGTCGGCCAGGAACAGGCGCTTGCGCCTGTGCGCGTCGGCGGGCAGCACCGCGAGGTCGATCGGCTCGCCGGCCAGCGCCGCCCGCAGCCGCTCCGTGAGGGACGCCGCGGCCGCGGGCTCGCCCGGCACCAGCAGCTCGGCCGCCACCTCGCCGTGCAGGATCCGGGGCTGGTGCTCCGTCCGCAGCACGGCGCGCGTCTCGGCCAGCACCGCGTCGGTGATGGACGGCCGATCCGGGTTTGCTATCAGGACCGCGACCAGCATCGTGGAGTTTCGCCTTGCCGCCAGACCGGGAGGAGGCCGGGGCGCGCCCGGCCGCGGTCCTCATCGCAGGGCCCACCGCGTCGGGCAAGTCGGCGCTGGCCGCCCGGCTGGCGGAGCGTCACGGCGGCGTGGTGATCAACACCGATTCCATGCAGGTCTACGCGGACCTGCGCCGCCTGACCGCGCGGCCCGACCCGGACGAGGAGGCGCGCGTGCCCCACCGGCTCTACGGCCACGTCGACGGCGCCGTGAACTACTCCGCGGGGCACTTCTCGCGGGACGCGGCGGCGCTGCTGGCGACGCTCGGCGGGCGCCTGCCGGTCTTCGTCGGCGGCACCGGCCTGTACTTCCGGGCGCTGGAGCAGGGCTTCTCGGAGCTGCCGCCGGTGCCCGACGTCGTGCGGCAGCAGGTGCGGGACGCGGCCGAGGGCCGCCCGACCGAGGCGTTGCACGCCGAGCTCGGCCGGCACGATCCCGAGGGGGCCGCCCGCCTGCGGCCGAGCGACCGGATGCGGGTGATGCGCGCCCTGGAGATTTTTCTCGCGACCGGCCGCCCGATCGCGAGCTTCTACGGCGACCCGGTGCCGGGTCCGCTCGCCGGATGGAAACTCCAAAAAATCTTCCTGGCACCCGACCGCGCGGTGCTGCGGGCCCGGATCGACGCCCGCTTCCGGACCATGATCGCCGAGGGGGCGCTGGACGAGGTCGCCCGCCTGCGCGCGCGCGATCTCGACCCGATGCTGCCGGTGATGCGCGCCCACGGGGTGCCGGGCCTGATCGCCCACCTCGACGGGGCGATGAGCCTCGAAGCGGCGATCGTCCGGGGGCAGGCGGACACGCGGGCCTACGCCAAGCGCCAGGTCACGTGGTTCCGCCACCAGATGGGGGAGGCGTGGCGCTGGGTGGATCCGGAGGCGGCGGAGGTCGAGGCGCTGTTCTGAGGTGAGCGCCCGACCCGCCGGGCGAGCCCGGCGCGCCCGGCGCCGCGGCCGGTGCGGCCCCCTCTCGCGCGGGAGAGAGGGCCTGTCGCGTCCGTCTTGCCCGCGGTCCTCGGGCTCCGAAGGCTGAGAGCCCTCAGCGCTCCAGCCGCGCCACGAGGCTCGACGTGTCCCAGCGGTTGCCGCCCATGGCCTGCACCTCGGCGTAGAACTGGTCGACGAGGGCCGAGACCGGCAGCTTGGCGCCGTTGCGGCGGGCCTCGTCGAGCAGGATGCCGAGATCCTTGCGCATCCAGTCGACCGCGAAGCCGAAGTCGAACTTGCCCGCATTCATGGTCTTGCCGCGGTTCTCCATCTGCCAGGAGCCGGCGGCGCCCTTGGAGATCACGTCGAGCACCGCCTCGACGTCGAGGCCGGCGCGCTTGGCGAAGTGGACGCCCTCCGACAGGCCCTGGACGAGGCCGGCGATGCAGATCTGGTTGACCATCTTGGTGAGCTGGCCGGCGCCGGCCGGGCCCATCAGCCGGCAGGCGCGGGCGAAGGACCCGATCGCGCCCTCGACCTTGGCGTAGGTCGCCGCGTCGCCGCCGCACATCACGGTGAGCACGCCGTTCTCGGCGCCCGCCTGGCCGCCGGAGACCGGCGCGTCGATGAAGCCGAGCCCCTTGGCCTCGGCCGCCGCGGCGAGCTCCCGGGCGACCTCGGCGGAGGCCGTGGTGTGATCGACGAACACCGCGCCGGGCTTCATGCCGGCGAGCGCCCCGTCGTCGCCCAGCACGACGCTGCGCAGGTCGTCGTCGTTGCCCACGCAGGCGAACACGATCTCGGCGCCCTCGGCGGCCTGCCGGGGCGTGGGCGCGTGGGCGCCGCCGTAGGTCTTCACCCAGGCCTCGGCCTTCGGGGTGGTGCGGTTGTAGACGGTGACGTCGTGGCCACCCTTCTTGGCGAGGTGTCCGGCCATCGGGCCGCCCATCACGCCGAGACCCAGGAATGCGACCTTCGCCATTGTCGTGCGCTCCTCGCGGGCCCGACCGCGCCGGCGCCCTTCCATCTCCGACGGCGGGCGGCGACGGAGCTCGGCAGCCGGGCCGTGAAGGGGGTCGGGGCCGTGCCGGGGGACCCGATGTGACAGATTGGGCGTCGTGCCGCCGCCGACGCTGCATCACAGCTCGGATCGCTTGCGTCAACGGCGGACCAATAGGATAACCCGCCCGTGTAGCCCGGGACCACGAAGTCCCAGCCGGAGCCCCCCGCGCGTGGCCCCGCGCGCGAGGCGTTCGGTCAGGGAGTGGGACATGGGTTCGGCGATCGGCAGGCACGGGCCCTGGGCCCTCGTGGGGGCGCTCGGCGCCGCGGCGCTGGCGATCGTGGCGAGCCAGCGCGGCGAGACGATCAACGCCCTCTGGATCGTGGTCGCGGCGGTCTGCGTCTACCTCATCGCCTACCGCTACTATTCCCAGTTCATCGCCGACAAGGTGATGCGGCTCGACCCGAAGCGCGCGACCCCCGCGGTGCGCCACAACGACGGGCTCGACTACGTGCCCACCAACCGCGGCGTCCTGTTCGGCCACCACTTCGCGGCGATCGCGGGCGCGGGCCCGCTGGTCGGCCCGGTGCTCGCCGCCCAGATGGGCTACCTGCCCGGCATGCTGTGGATCCTGGCCGGCGTGGTCCTCGCGGGCGCCGTGCAGGACTTCATGGTCCTGTTCGTGTCGATGCGCCGGGACGGCCGCTCGCTCGGCGAGCTGATCCGGGCCGAGCTCGGCACCGTGCCGGGCATCATCGCCCTGTTCGGCACCTTCCTGATCATGGTGATCCTGCTCGCCGTGCTGGCGCTGATCGTCGTCAAGGCGCTGGCCGAGAGCCCCTGGGGCACCTTCACGGTGATGTCGACGATCCCGATCGCCATGCTGATGGGCGTCTATTCCCGCTACATCCGCCCGGGCAAGATCGGCGAGGTCTCGATCCTCGGCTTCGTCCTGCTGATGCTCGCCATCGTCGCCGGCGGCTCGGTGGCGGCGAGCCCGGTCTGGGGGCCGGCCTTCACCTTCACGGGCCCGCAGCTCTGCTGGATGCTGATCGGCTACGGCTTCGTGGCGTCGATCCTGCCGGTCTGGCTGCTGCTGGCCCCGCGCGACTACCTGTCGACCTTCCTCAAGATCGGCACCATCGTGGGCCTCGCGCTCGGCATCGCCTTCGTGGCGCCGCACATGCAGATGCCGGCGGTCACCAAGTTCGTGGATGGCACCGGCCCGGTCTGGGCGGGCAGCCTGTTCCCGTTCCTGTTCATCACCATCGCCTGCGGCGCGGTCTCGGGCTTCCACGCCCTGATCTCGTCGGGCACCACCCCGAAGCTGATCGCCAGCGAGTCCGACGCCCGCTTCATCGGCTACGGCGGCATGCTGATGGAATCCTTCGTGGCGATCATGGCGCTGGTCTCGGCCTGCGTGATCGACCCGGGCGTCTACTTCACCATGAACTCGCCCGCGGCCCTCGTCGGCACGACGCCCGAGACCGCCGCCGCCGCGGTGACCAAGCTCGGCTTCGCCACGACGCCGGAGGTCATCACCCAGACCGCCGCCGACGTCGGCGAGCACACGATCATCTCGCGGGCCGGCGGCGCGCCGACCCTCGCGGTCGGCATGGCCCACATCATCTCGTCCGCCATCGGCGGCAAGGCGATGATGGCCTTCTGGTACCACTTCGCGATCCTGTTCGAGGCGCTGTTCATCCTCACGGCGGTGGACGCGGGCACCCGCGCCTGCCGGTTCATGGTGCAGGATCTCGTCGCCTTGGCGATCCCGTCGTTCAAGAACACCACGTCGTGGGGGCCGAGCATCGCGGCGACCGCCATCTCGGTGGGGGCCTGGGGCTACTTCCTTTACCAGGGCGTGACCGACCCGCTGGGCGGCATCAACACCCTGTGGCCGCTCTTCGGCATCTCGAACCAGATGCTGGCCGCGGTGGCGCTGACCCTCTGCACGGTGGTGATCTTCAAGATGAAGCGCGAGCGCTACGCGTTCGTGACCATCATCCCCACCGCGTGGCTGTGCATCTGCACCCTCACGGCCGGCTGGCAGAAGATCTTCTCGGCCGACCCGAAGATCGGCTTCCTGGCCCACGCCGAGCGCTACGCGGCCGCCGCCGCCGAGGGCAAGATCCTGGCACCGGCCAAGAACGCCGACCAGATGAGCCAGATCATCCTCAACGACCGGATCGACGCGGTGCTGGCGGCCCTGTTCATCGGCCTCGTCGTCGCCATCGCGGGCTTCGGCATCGCCGCCTGCGTGAAGGCGTGGCGCGCGGACCGCTGGACCGCGCTGGAGACCGAGCCGCACATGGTCCCGGCGGAGTAGGAGGTCCCATGCTGCCGTCGTCGAACCTGCGGGACCGGATCCGGACGCTGTCCAAGTGCGTCTGCGACGGCGCCCGCCTGATGGTCGGGCAGGGGGACTACGCGGCCTATGCCGAGCATGTCCGCCGCACCCATCCCGACCAGGCGCCGATGAGCGAGGTGGAGTTCTTCCGCAACCGGGAGAACGCCCGCTTCGGGGTCGGCAACACCGCGGGCTTCCGCTGCTGCTGACAGGCGGCCGGTGAGCTTGGTCGTCCTTGCTTCGCTGCGCGCGCGATGACGGCGGCGTGTCCTCGCCGCGGACCGGGCCCCGCTCGCTGCGCGGACCCGATCGGGCCCGGCCGGCGTTCTCCACGCCGGAGGGCCGCCCGGCCCTCGCCAGATGCGGAAGGCCGATGACCGACCAGAGCGTGCAGGACCCGATCGAGCCCCGGGCCGTCAACATCGCCCATGCCTGGGAGCGGGCCTACTGGGCGCGCCGGTTCATGGTCCCGGTGGAGCAGGTCGAGGCCGCCGTGGCGGCGGTCGGCGACGATCCGGCCCGCGTGGCCGCCCATCTCGGGCGGGACTGGCCGGGCCACGAGCCCGCCACCTGATCCCGCCGCGCGAGGACTAGTCCTCCGCGATCCCGGGCTTAAGCTCGGCCGCATCTTGACTCCGCCGCCACAATATCCGCCATCTCAGGCCCGACGGGAGGTCGGCATGAGCATTTTCCAGGACGCCATCCTTCGGTTCGGCCGCACGATCATGTCGTACGCGGGCGACGCGGTCTTCCTGCAGGCCGCGGTCTCGTCCGCCGCCAACGTCATCGTGGCCGATGGCGACGTGGGCGAGGAGGAGATCGAGTCGGCGATCACCGGCATCCGCGCCAACCCGATCCTCGAGAAATCCTACGACACGCTGCGCGTCGAGCAGGAGCTCTACGAGGCGATCACCCGGGCCAAGACCCGGGCCGGGCGGCTGGAGAACCTGCGCCATGTCGGCGCCATCGCGGATCGGCCGATCGAGCAGCGCCAGGACGTGTTCCTGATCGGCGCGGACGTGGCCGATATCGACGGCATCAGCGAGGTCGAGCACAAGGCGCTCGACGAGATCGCCGGGGCGCTGCAGGTCGACAAGTCCGCCCTGCTGCGCTGATCCGGCCGGCCCGTCGCCCGGCAGACCCCGGGACGGCGCGCCGGGAACGCTCTCCCCGTCCGGCACCCGCATCCCGAGGTGACGCGGCCCGGCCCGCCGTGCCGGGTCTTCGCGGACGCCGGCACGGGCGCGAGGCCGCCGCCATCCCGAACCTGCGGCGACGCGGCCCGTCCCTTGCCTGACCGGACGTGATAGCGAAACAGTCCGGGTTTAGCCGGTGAGCCGGTATACAACGCGGAGTTGCCGGCCCGGGGCCGGACGGCGGAGACCGCATGGGCCTCGTCCTCTACGCGCTCAAGTTCCGGATCACGACCTACGTGCTCGCGGTCCTGATGATGCTCGGCGGCGTCGGGGCGATCGTCGTCGCGCCGAAGGACGTGCTGCCGGTCGTCGACATCCCGGTCGTCGTGGTGGTCTGGACCTATACCGGCCTCTCGGCGCCGGAGATGGAACAGCGCATCACGACCTACGCCGAGTACGGCATCTCCAACAACGTCAACAACATCCGCCGCATGGAGTCGACGACGCTCCAGGGCACGGCGGTGCAGCGGATCTACTTCGAACCCACCGTCAGCCTCAATCTCGCCATCGCCCAGGTGGTGTCCTCGACCAACTCGATCCGTGCCGTGATGCCCCCCGGCACGCAGCCGCCGGTGATCGTGCGCTACTCCGCCTCCTCGGTGCCGGTGATCCAGCTCGCCCTGACCTCGGCCAAGGAGAGCCTCAATCAGGTCTACGACTACGCCCAGTACCGGATCCGCCAGACCCTGGCGCAGGTCCCGGGCTCGACCCTGCCGTCACCCTTCGGCGGCGCGCCCCGGCAGATCATGGTCGACCTCGACCTCAACGCCCTCCAGGCGCTCGGCCTGACGCCGCTCGACGTCACCAACGCCATGACGGCCCAGAACCTGACCGTGCCGTCCGGCCTCGCCAAGATCGGCGAGCAGCAGTACCCCGTCCAGCTCAACGGCACCCCGCCGTCGATCGAGACCCTGAACCTCGCGCCGATCAAGGTGGTGGCCGGCCAGCCCGTGCTGGTGCGCGACGTCGCCTACGTCCGCGACGGCGGCCCGCCGCAGGTCAACGTGGTCAGTTCCGACGGCCAGCAGGCCGTGCTGATGCAGATCATCAAGAACGGCAACGCCTCGACCCTGAGCGTGGTCAACAACGTCAAGGCGGCGATGCCGACGATCCGCGCCGCCGCGCCCGAGGGGCTGGCGATCAAGCCGCTCTTCGACCAGTCGGTCTACGTCTCGAACGCCATCGAGGGGGTGCTCCACGAGGCGCTGACCGCGGCGGCCCTGACCGGCCTCGCCATCCTGCTGTTCCTCGGCTCCTGGCGCTCGACGATCATCGTGCTGATCTCGATCCCGCTCTGCGTCATGACCTCGCTCGCCGTGCTGGCGGCGCTCGGCGAGACCATCAACGTGATGACGCTGGGCGGCCTGGCGCTCGCGGTCGGCATCCTGGTGGACGACGCCACGGTGGCGATCGAGAACACCTACCGGCTGTTCGAGGAGGGCGAGGAGTTCCGCGAGAGCGTGGTCCACGGCGCCGCCGGCATCGCCAAGCCGGCGCTGATCTCGACGCTCGCGATCTGCGCGGCCTTCACGGCCGTGTTCGCGCTCACCGACACGCCGAAATACCTGTTCACCCCGCAGGCGCTCGCGGTCGTGTTCGCGATGCTGACCTCCTACCTGCTGTCGCGGACCCTGGTGCCCCTCCTGATCGACGTGATCGTGGCGCCGGAATACCGCCGGAAGCACGCCAAGGACCGGGACGCGCACCATGACGCGCACCCGGCGCAGCTCGCGGCGCCCCGGCGGGGCCGGATCGCCCGGGCCGTCGGCCTCGTGGGCGCCCCCGCGCTGCGGCTCGCCGGCCGGATCCACGGCGCGTTCGAGCGCGGCTTCGCGCGGTTCCACCGGGGCTATGTCGGGCTGCTCCACGCGGTGCTGCGCCACCGCGTCGTCACCGTGGGCGCCGTCGGCGGCGTGCTCGGCATGACCGGCGTGCTGTTCGTCTTCGTCGGCCAGGACTACTTCCCGCAGATCGAGGCGAGCCAGATGACCATGCATCTGCGCACCCGCGTCGGCATGCGCATCGAGACCGCCCGGCAGGTCTTCGCCGAGGTCGAGGACACCGTCCGCGAGGTGATCCCGGCGGGTGAGGTCGACCAGATCCTCCAGAACATCGGCCTGCCGTCGAACAACTACAACTTCGCGTTCTCGGACGGCTCGTTCGTCTCCTACAATGACGGGCAGATGCTGATCAGCCTGAAGGAGGGGCACGGCCCGGTGGCGGGCTACATGAAGCGCCTGCGCGAGGTGCTCATGAAGCGCTTCCCCGACGTGGTCGTCTACTTCCAGCCCGCCGACATGATCACCCAGATCCTGAACTTCGGCGTCCTCACGCCGATCGACGTGCAGGTCTCCGGCCGGCACAAGGAGAAGGACCTGGAGGTCGCCCAGCGCATCGTGCAGCGGCTGAAGCACACGAAGGGCCTCGTCGACGTCCACCTGCAGCAGATCGTCAACGAGCCGCAATTCTACGTCGACGTCGATCGGCGCCTCGCCTCCGAACTCGGGCTGACCGAGCAGCAGGTGGCGCAGAACATGAACATCTCGCTGTCCGGCAGCTACCAGGTCACGCCGAACTTCTGGCCGGACCCGAAGACCGGCATCCCCTACCAGCTCTGGGTGCAGACGCCCGAGTACCGCAACAGCTCGCTCACCGACCTGCGCAACACGCCGATGTTCGTGCGCGCCGCCGCGACCTCCGGCTCCGGCCCCGGGGTGCTGACCCTGCTGTCGAGCCTCGCGGACATCCGCCGGACGCCGACGCAGACCATGATCAGCCACGTCAACATCCAGCCGACCTTCGACATCTTCGCCTCGGTGCAGGACCGGGACCTCGGCTCGGTCGCGCGCGAGATCGACAGGATCGTCGAGGACGAGCAGAAGAACCTCGAGGCGCCGGACAAGATCGTCGTCCGCGGCCAGATCGAGAACATGCGCTCGGCCTTCTTCCGCCTGGAGATCGGCCTCGGCATCGCGCTGATCGCCGTCTACCTGCTGATGGCGGTGAACTACCAGAGCTGGGGCGACCCGTTCGTGGTGATCGCCGCCCTGCCGATGGCCTTCTGCGGCATCACCTTCGCGCTGTTCGTGACCGGCACGCCGTTCTCGATCCCGTCGATCTTCGGGGCGATCATGTCGGTGGGCATCGCCTCGGCGAACTCGATCCTGCTCGTCACCTTCGCCAAGGAGCACCGGGAGGAGACCGGGTGCAGCGCCCTGGAGGCGGCGATCACCGCGGGCGAGACCCGGCTGCGGCCGGTGCTGATGACCGCCTCGGCGATGTTCCTGGGGCTCATCCCGATGGCGCTCGGGACCGGCGAGGGCGGCGAGCAGAACGCCGCGCTCGCCCGCGCGGTCATGGGCGGCATCGCCTTCGCGACGCCCGCGACCCTGCTGCTGGTGCCCTTCCTCTACGTGCTGATGCGCGGCGGCCCGGCGCGGCCGGTGCAGGATTACCTGGAGCCGGAGGGCCGCCCGGCGGCGGCGTGAGGGACGGCGGCGCGTCGCGCGCCGCGGCCGGTGTCGCTGGCCCGATCCGGATGCCTGACCGTCGGATCCCGGTCGGGGGGATGCCCTTGCGGGTCGCTCACCCCTCCTTGAAGCCGTATTCCGGCGTGTCGTCGTCGTTGCCGTAGTACTTGTACGGCAGGAACTTGCCCGACATGGTGAGCTTCACGCGGTCGCCCTTGTTGTTGGCCTCCCGGGTCATGTCCATGTTGAAGTCGATCGCCGACATGATGCCGTCGCCGAACTCTTCCTGGATCAGCTCCTTGAAGGTCGTTCCGTAGACCATCACCAGCTCGTAGAACCGGTAGATCAGCGGGTCGGTGGGCGGCATGGACGGGATCGAGCCGCGATAGGGCGGCTCGTTGAGCATCCGCTCCTCGGCGGCGGTGAGGCCGAAGAGCTCGGCCGCCCGCTTGGCCTGGGCCTTCGGGAGCTTCATCTGGCCCATGCAGGCCGCGGTGATCAGGAACGGCGACAGGCCGCCGATCTCCGCGTGGATGTGCTTCCAGCTCCACCCCTTCTCGCGCTTGATGTCGAGAAGCTTCTCGGTGAGGTCTTCGCGCTTCATCGTCGGCTCCCGGATCTCGATCTGCGATGGGTCCGGTGAGGCCGCGCGCTCCGCGGCCCCACCCACCCGGTGTGGGTGCGCGTCCGGACCGCGACCGGTGAGGGGGGACGGTCGCGTCCGGACGCGGACATCCGCCGGGCGTCGTCGCGGCGCGCCTTCGGGAGCGGTGCCGGCCGACGGGCGGACAGCCTCATTCGGCAAAGGGTGTGCCAGAAGGGATGCCGGAGAAATCGCTCGGTCTGCCAGAGATTTGGTCGCCTGGAGATCGCTCACGACATCTCGTTGGAAACGAGATATCGTGAGCCAATGACGATATCTCGTGAGTCCGGTGCCGCCGGAAGCTTCGGGCCGGTCTTCGAGGCGAGCCCGGATCCCATGCTGGTCCTCGCGCCGGAGGAGGACCGGGTCGCGGACGCCAACCCGGCGGCGGCGCGCCTCCTCGGCTACGGCCGCCCGGCCTTGCGCGGCGCACGGGCGAGCGCCCTGTTCCCGGGCCAGCTCCCGGCGCTCACGGTCTTCACCGAGGCCGCGCTGGCCCGGGGGCACTGGTGGACGCGCACATTGGCGCCGCGCGACGCGGCCGGGCGCGACCTGCGGGTCGAGACCGCGGCCTTCCCGCTCCCGGGCGACGCGATGCGCCTCCTCGTCACCCTGGCGGACCCGGACACGCTCCACCGCCGCCAGGTCGACGGCGAGGCCGAGGCCCACATGCGCGCCGGCCTCTCGGAGTGGCAGCGCGTGGAGCGCATCTTCCGCGACATCGAGCGGGGCAACCAGCTGATCCTGCGCGCGGCCGGGGAGGGGATCTACGGCGTCAACGCGGAGGGCGTGACCACCTTCGTCAACCCGGCCGCCGCGCGCATGCTCGGCTGCGAGGCCGCCGACCTCGTCGGCCGGGACATGCACGCCGCCGTGCACCACACCCGCCCGGACGGGAGCCACTACCCCCACCGCGACTGCCCGATCTACGCGGCGTTCCGGGACGGGACCGTGCACCAAGTCGATCACGAGGTCTTCTGGCGCGCCGACGGCACCGCCTTCCCGGTCGAGTACACCTCGACGCCGATCCGCGACCGGGGGCGCCTGCTCGGCGCCGTCATCGTGTTCCGCGACATCAGCCAGCGCCGTGAGGCCGAGGCTCGCCTGACGAGCGCGCTCGCCGAGGTCGACTCCCTCCGGGAGCGCCTGGAGCTGGAGAACGCCTACCTGAAGGAGGAGATCCGGGCCGAGCGCCAGCACCAGGGCATCATCGGCCGCTCGCCCGCCATCGCGGCGACGCTCCGGCAGGTCGACCGCGTCGCCGCCACCGACGCCACCGTGCTGATCACCGGCGAATCCGGCACTGGCAAGGAGCTGATCGCCCGGGCGATCCACGAGGGCAGCCGCCGCAGTGCCCGCCCGATGATTCGCGTCAACTGCGCGGCGATCCCCCGCGAGCTGTTCGAGAGCGAGTTCTTCGGCCACGCCAAGGGCAGCTTCACGGGGGCGCTGCGCGACCGGATCGGCCGGTTCGAACTCGCCGACGGCGGCACGCTGTTCCTCGACGAGGTCGGCGAGATCCCCCTCGACCTCCAGGGCAAGCTGCTGCGCGTCCTGCAGGAGCGCTCGTTCGAGCGGGTCGGCGAGGCGCGCACGCGGGCGGTGGACGTGCGCGTGGTCGCGGCCACCAACCGGGACCTGCGCGCCGAGATCCGGGCGGGCCGCTTCCGGGAGGACCTCTACTTCCGCCTCAGTGTCTTCCCGATCCAGGCGCGGCCCCTGCGCGAGCGGCCCGAGGACATCCCGCCGATCGCCCAGCACCTGCTCCGGGTCGCCGCGCGCCGCCTCACCGTCCCGGAGCCGCGCCTCACGGAGGGCGATGTCCGCCGCCTCTGCCGCTATTCCTGGCCCGGCAACGTCCGGGAACTGGAGAACGTGATCGAGCGGGCGGTGATCCTCTCCGCCCGGGGGCGCCTCCGCCTCGACCTGCCCGACGGTGAGGCGACCGGACCCGCGGACGCGGCCAGCCCGGCCGCGCCGCCCGGCGGGCGGCCCGCCAGCGAGGCCGAGCGCCGGGCGCGCGACCGCGCCGAGATCGTCGCGGCCCTGGCGCTGGCGGGCGGCCGGATCTCCGGGCCGGGCGGCGCGGCCGCGCTCCTCGGCCTTCGGCCGACGACGCTGGCCTCGCGGATCAAGGCACATGGGATCCCGCGTGGCTGATCCGGCGGGCCCTTGATCCGATCTTAAGGCCGCTGTGCCAAAGCTCGCGCCGGGCTTTCCCCGCGAAGGCGCAGCGTCCCCGACCGATGCACGACCTCTCCGATCCCGTCACTCTCCCGGCCGGCACCGTCCTGTTCGAGGAGGGGGCGATCGGGCACTGCGCCTACCTGATCCTGAGCGGGCGCATCGCGATCTTCCGGCGGCGCGACGGCGGTGAGGCCGTGCTCGCCCGGCGCGGCCCCGGCGAGATCTTCGGCGAGATGGCCATCCTCGACGCCCTCCCGCGCTCCGCCGGCGCGCGCGCCGAGGCGGATTGCGTGCTCGTCCCGGTGGACGCGGCGCAGATCCGCCAGCGGCTCGCCGGCGCCGATCCGATCCTGCGCCTCTGCCTCGAGGGACTCATCGCCCGGTTTCGCGAGACCCTGCCCCGCCTCGGGCCGGCTTCCGCCGAGGGGCTTCAGGCGCCGCCGTCGCCCTCCGCCCGCGCCGATTTCGACGCGACGGTCGCGTCGCTCGCGCAGGAGCGCGCCCTGCGGCGCGCCCTGGCCCGGGACGAGTTCGCGCTGTTCCTGCAGCCGATCGTGCGGCTCGCCACCGGGCGCCTCGCCGGCTTCGAGGCCCTGATCCGCTGGCACGATCCCGAGCGCGGGCTCGTGCCCCCCGCCGCCTTCATTCCGGCCGCCGAGGCGAACGGCCTGATCCTGGCGATCACCGCCTGGGTGATCGACGCGATCGGCCGGATCGTGCCCCGCATCCTGCAGGCCGGCCTGCGCGCGCCCGCCTCCGTCGAGCCCTCCCTGTTCGTGAGCTTCAACGTCACGGCCCAGGATCTCGCCCGCGCGGACATACCGGGCCTCGTCGACGCGATGCTGCGCCGGACCGGCCTCGCGCCCGGCGCCCTCAAGATCGAGGTCACCGAGAGCGCGCTGATGCAGGATCCGGCCGGGGCCGCGGCCGCCCTCGCGCGCTGTCGCGCCGCCGGCCTCGGCATCGCGGTGGACGATTTCGGCACCGGCTACTCCTCGCTCAGCCATCTCAGCACCCTGCCGATCACCACGCTCAAGGTGGACCGGGCCTTCGTCCGGGCAATGCTGGCGGAGCCGCGCGATCGCCGGATCGTCCAGACCATCCTGCGGCTCGCCGAGGAGATCGGGGTGGCGGCGGTCGCGGAGGGCATCGAGGGCCGCGCCGAGGCGGAGGCCCTCGCGGCGATGGGCTGCGCCCTGGGCCAGGGCTACCATTTCGGCCGCCCGATGCCGGAGGCCGACGCCCTCGCGGCGGCGGCGGCCTGGAACGCCGACGCGTGGCGCGTCGGGCTCTCCGGGGAGGCTGATCCGGGGCGGCACGGGTTCCACGCCCGGGCCTGACGGATTCCCGGCCCCGGCGCGGTCTTTCGCCACCCCCGCGAGCGTGGTTTCGATGCACCGGGCGGGCGGGAAGCGCGCGGCTCCGGGCGGAAACGCTTGCATCCGGTGCGTGTTTTCGGACCATGCGTCTTCGGGTCTCGGAGGCGGGCTTTGGGCGGAGACGAGCGGGACGGGCAGATGGCCGAAGGGTCTGCGGGGGCATCCGCGCATCCGGCGCCCTGGGAATTCGTGCTGCCGGAGGAGACGGCCACCGAGGATCTCGGCCTGTTCCTGTCCGAGTTCCTGATGCCCGGGGACGTCGTGGCTCTGTCCGGCGGCCTGGGTGGTGGCAAGACCACGCTCGCCCGCGCGGTCATCCGCGAGCTCGCCGGCGACCCGCGCCTGGAGGTGCCGAGCCCGACCTTCACGCTGATCCAGCCCTACGCGGCCCGCGACGGCCAGCCGATCGTCCACGCCGACCTGTACCGGCTGCGCGACCCCGACGAGTTGGTGGAACTCGGCTTCGACGAGATGGCCGAGGGCGCGATCACCCTGGTGGAGTGGCCCGACCGGATGCCGCCCCGCGCCGGCCCGGTGCTGACCGTGGACCTGTCCCTGCGGGCGGAGTTCGGCCCCGAGGCGCGGCTCGCGCGGATCGACGGCACCGGCGGCATGCGCGCCCGCCTCGACCGGGCCCGCGCGGTGCGCCGCCTCCTCGACCGCAGCGGCTGGGACATCGCCGAGAGGACCTTGATGCAGGGGGACGCCTCCTCCCGCGCCTACGAGCGCCTGACCAAGCCCGACGGCACCAGCGCCGTGCTGATGATCGCGCCGCCGCGACCCGACGGGCCGCCGGTGCGGGACGGCAAGCCCTACAGCGCGATCGTGCACCTCGCCGAGAGCGTCCACGCCTTCGTGGCCCTCGACCGCGGCCTGCGGGCACTCGGCTTCTCGGCCCCGAAGATCTACGGCGAGGACCTGACCGAGGGCCTGCTCATCCTGGAGGATCTCGGCAGCGAGCCGGTGATCGAGGGGGGCGCCCCGCGGCCCGAGCGCTACGCCGAGGCCGTGCGCGTGCTGGCCAAGCTCCACGCCAACCCGCTGCCCCCGGTCCTGCCCGTGGCGGAGGGGATCGAGCACAGGCTGCCGCCCTACGACATGGAGGCGCTGCTGTTCGAGGCGGAGCTGATGCCCGAATGGTACGCCCCGGCGATCCGGAACGTCAGCCTGTCGGCGGAGGCGCGGGCGGCCTTCGTCGACCTGTGGCGGGGGGCGCTCCAGGGCGCGATCCCGGACCGGCCGACCTGGACCCTGCGCGACTACCATTCCCCGAACCTGATCTGGCTGCCCGAGCGCGACGGGCTGGAGCGGGTCGGTCTGATCGATTTCCAGGACGCCGTCATGGGCCACCCGGCCTACGACGTCGCCTCGCTGCTGCAGGATGCCCGGGTCGATTCCAGCGCGGAGTTCGAGCTGCGGCTCCTCGGCCTCTATGCCCGCGAGCGCCGCGGCCGGGACCCGACCTTCGACGTCGGCGCCTTCGCCACCGCCTACGCGCTGCTGGCGGCCCAGCGGGCCACCAAGATCCTCGGCATCTTCGCGCGCCTCGACCGGCGCGACGGCAAGCCCGGCTACCTCGCCCACCTGCCGCGGATCGAGGGCTACCTCGCGCGCAACCTCGCCCATCCGGCGCTCGCCGGTCTGCGGGCCTGGCACGCGGACCATCTGCCGGGCCTCGTCGCCCCGGCGCCCGACCCCTGACCACCGGATTCCCGACCGCATGAGCGATCCCAGCCCCGCCGTCAGCCGCGCCTTCGTCCTGGCCGCGGGCCTGGGCAAGCGCATGCGGCCGGTGACCGCCACCGTGCCGAAACCCCTGGTGGAGGTGTCCGGCAAGGCCCTGCTCGACCACGCCCTCGACCGGGTCGCCGAGGCCGGGATCGGGAGCGCAATCGTCAACGTCCACTACCTCGCCGACCTGATCGAGGGGCACCTCGCGCGCCGGGCCGAGGGGGCGGCCCCGGGACCGGCCACGACCGTCTCCGACGAGCGCGCGGCGCTGCTGGAGACGGGCGGCGGCATCCGCAAGGCGCTGCCGCTCCTGGGCGACGCGCCGTTCGTGGTGCTGAACTCGGATTCGTTCTGGCTCGAGGGGCCGGCCTCCAACCTGCGCCGGCTGATCGAGACCTGGGACGGGGACCGCATGGACGGCCTGCTGCTGGTGGCACCGACCGCCACCAGCCTCGGCTACGAGGGCGCCGGGGATTTCGTGATGGATCCGGACGGCCGCCTAGAGCGCCGCGGCGAGCGCGCGGTGGCGCCGTTCATCTACGCGGGGGTGGCGATCCTCACGCCGGGCCTCTTCGCCGACACGCCGGAGGGCGCGTTCTCGCTCAACCTGCTGTTCGACCGGGCGATCGCGGCGGGGCGGCTGTTCGGGATGCGGCTCGACGGCCAGTGGCTGCATGTCGGTACGCCGGAGGCGATCCGGGCCGCGGAGGAGCGCGTCCGCGCGAGCGCCCGGGCCCCGTAGAGAGCCGGATCCGGGGCACGACGCGCGGAGCGCGAAGTCCTTGTCCGAAGTGTCTTGCCAAGCCGGATCTGAGCCTCTAGAAGCCCCTTCACACCGGCGGGCCGAGAGCACGCCGCCGTGTCAGGCGCCCGTAGCTCAGCTGGATAGAGCACCAGACTACGAATCTGGGGGTCAGAGGTTCGAATCCTTTCGGGCGCGCCATTCCCATTTCACCGCTAAAAACATCCGCTAAGACCTTGAACGGCAAGGTCAAATTTGCGGTTCTAAATCCTTCCCCGCGCTTGTAGCGAAGCCGGTCGGCGAAGGTGAGTTTGAGCACCGCGCGGCGGTCCTCGATCCGACCGGTACTCCAGAGATTCCAAGGGCTTGCGATGAACGCCAAGGCGGTTCTAAGTCGCAAGTCGAAGCTGCCCTTCGGAGCCGCACCGGAGGCGATCTTTTCGCTCAGGAGCAGCTTCTCGTTCTCCAGGCGTTGCAGCTTTTCTTCGAGCGCTCGCACCACTGCCGGGACGCTCGTCTCGACGATGCGGTCCACCAGCTGATCGACCTGCTTGTCGATCTGAGCAAGGCCAGCTTGGAGCGCCTTCGTCTCAGCCGTCACGTTCTTCTGCTTGCGCGCCCATAGCTCCTTCATCATCGCCGTGGCTGCCTGGAACAGCTGCGGGCGAGGCTGGGCGCTTTTCAGGATCGCTTCGAACTCACCCTCGATCACATCGCGCCGGATCGCCTTGCCATAGCTGGCACAGGCTTTCCGGGGACATTGGTAATAGGGATGGCGCTTGCGCTGGCTGCTGCCGCTGGTGGACCAGCAGGCGGTCAGGGGACCATCGCAGTCGTCGCAGACCACGAAGCCACGCAGCGGGAAATCGACGCTGAGGTCGGTGCGATAGGTCGAGCGCAGGCCGTTGAGCCGATCCTGGATGCGCTGATGCGTCTCCAGGCTGATAAGGGCCTCATGGTGGCCCTTGCGGCGCGGAATGTCCCACTTGGGCGCTTCGACGTAGCCCGCATAGATCGGGTTACGGAGCATATCGCCCACGCGCTGATGGGGCACCTTGCCGTTCTTAGGTTTGGGGTAGGAGGGATGCTCCTCCAGGTAGCGGACGACATCGGCTTGGGATTCAAACCGGCCTGACGCGTAGCCTTCGAGCGCTTCCACGACGATGGAGGCTGCGGGCTCATCGCGGACCAGCACTTTGCCGTTCAAGCCGGAGACGCGTCCGAAGCGGTAGCCGCTCGGCGCACAGAACACCGCGAAGCCATTCTGGAGCCGCGACTTCATGCGATTGAGCGTCTGCTCGGCATTGTTGACGCGGTGATAGTCGGCGAAAGCGACAGTCACGTTTTCCATCAGGCGCGACGAGGAGCGTCCATCGAGAACGCCCGCAGGCGTCTCCAGCTGCGCGCCGGTCTTGGCAATCGCGCGGCGAAGGTCGGCATGGAGGTAGAAATCTCGCGTGAAGCGGTCGAGGTGATCGACTAGGATGCGGTAGCTGTTTTTCTTATCGCCAGCCACGAAGGCGATCATATCGCGGAGGCCGGGGCGCTGGCTCTCGCTGCCCGTCAGCTTGTCGCGGAACACTTCCACAATCTGATAGCCGCATCGGGCGGCATACTCGCGAAGGCGCGTCTCTTGGGAGGCAAGGCCATCACCCTCACGGTCCTGCTTCTTGCTGGAAATCCGGCAGTAAATCACGGCAAGAGTCTGCTGGCTCGTTGCCCTTCTTGTTGTTCGTGTTGTCATGTGCCGGTCTCCTTTAAGCTGAATGTGTTCTCCTGTGTCGGTTCGTTATTCTACCGGAGCCGAATCATCTTCGAGGCATTCGGTCAGATTGGCGACAATCTGCCCCCAGCTTTCTGGAGGAACGTCGAGTTCGACGAAGCAGCGCATAATGTCCCAGAGCGTACGTAGCAGCTCGGTTTCCTGGGCTTCGTCGAGGTCGATGCCATCGAGGTAAGGACGATAAGCGTCCAGGTCGAAATCGGCCATTGATACGGTGGCCGCTTCTTTTGTGATCCGCTCAGAAAAGCGGTGTTCGTCGTCCATTGTCATGGCCGTCCTCCTTCTTTGTTGCTGGGCGGGAAGAAGTACATGGTACGCCACAAGAAGGTTTATTGCAAGAATATATTCCTATATTGATGACGTGAACTTAGTGATCATCTTTGCGCTATGGGCAAAGCTTCCCCGTGGGGCTGTGCGATCCCATTCGCAAGCCTTTATTTGATCCGTTTCTCTTACTTCACAGCAACCGCTGTCTTATGACTATACAACGAGGCTGCTGACGAGAAAGTGCATCGTCCTCCAGGGCATTCCCAGCCTGGTACATCAGAGTATGGTCGCTGCGGTGACGGAGACAAGCCTAAGCCGCGAGCGCTCATGATCCGACGCTAAGCTTGACCGCTTGCGAGTGTCAGGCGACACGGCAAACTGACCCCCTGACGCCATGAGGACCTGACCCCCTCGATGAGCGAGGAGGTCGAGATGATCAGGAACGAGGATCAG
>NZ_JBEPKM010000020.1:0-119352 GCF_040544715.1 Methylobacterium sp. 1030
GCGGCTACGAGGAGGGCAACCACGGCGAGGCCGCCCACTACGTCATCGAGAAGGCCTTCGTCGAGAAATAGCGCACCCGCGCAGGCCGGTTCGGCTTCAGCCCGGTGCGGTCCGCCGTGCCGGGCTTTTCTGTGCCGGTGCGTCTCCGGACCCGGTCGCGGGGGCGGGGCGCAGGATCGCCCCGTAGCCCTCCTGCGCGTCGCCGACGAAGCGGATGCCCGCCCCTTCGAGGACCGTGCGGATCGCCGCGAGGGTCCGGCTGCGGGGCTGGACCTGCTCGCTCTCGATCATGTTCAGGGTGACGACGGAGACCGCGGCGCGGCTCGCGAGAACCCCTTGCGTCCACTTGAGAAGTCCGCGGCCGGCGCGGATCTGAGCGGCAGTGATCATGGGCCGGAGATCGCCCGAACTGAAAGAATTTTCAAGTTTTCGGTTGACGCAGGCCGAGCGCGACCGTATCCACCGCGCCATCGGCCTGCCGGGCCGGTGATCTGAAGTGACCGCACGCTCCTCGTATCCGCGGCCCGCGCGCCGCGGCGGACGAGTCCGGTTCCCTTCGCAACGGTCGCCGCTGGCAGCCCATCGCAGTTCACCGGCGCGGGCCGGAGACGCTCGGTTATCCCTGTCACGGATCCCCCCGAGCCTCATCGACACGCCCGCGTCACCCGAAGCCCCGTTCGGACGGAGCATGGCATGAAACAGCACGACGGCATCGACGTCGCGGCGTTCGCCCGTTCCGGGCTGATGCGACCGTTACGGTCGTATCGCGGGGCTCTCGGCCCGAGAGGCTGAGCGCGTCTCGAGGACCCTGCGGGCCGGCAGGGGACGGTTATCATCGGTAGAGCGCCGCGGGCTTGTCCCGCGGAGGTTGCGGGTTCGATCCCCGTCGGGGGCCGCGAGGTCGCCGGAGCTCATGCCCGTCTCCGACACCACGACCGCAGGGCCCCGCGAGACGACCGGGGCGCCGACCGTGCGCGGATCCCGGCCGACAATGCGGGCCGGAGAGGAACGGTTATCTTCACCGAAGGGAGGTCGCGGGTTCGAATCCCGCCGGGCCGCGAGGCCCGTAGCTCAGACCGGATAGAGCGCCCGGACACCGTTCCTCACCCCACGCCCGCATCGCCCGGACGCGGGCCGGAAGACGAAGGTTATCGGGATCCGAGGGGTGCGGGTGCGAGTCCCGCCGGGTCGTCAGGCCCGTAGCTCAAGCAGAGCATCGGATAAGCCCCTCGTCGCCGCCACGCCCGCGCCCGGCCGGACGGAACCCCGCCACCGACCATACGAGAGACCGGCCGCGCGCGAGCGGCGGTGGACGACGCGCCGCGGCCGCGTCCCCGCCCGACCGCGCGCGCCGGGACGCGCCACCGGCCGGCGATCGGCCGCGATGGAGAGAGGAGAGACCGAGAGGAGCCCGCCATGACGAAGCTCGCACAGATGTTCCGGCTCCGCGCCACCCCGCAGACGGAGCCGATCCCCGGCACGGTGCCGAACGCCGCCGGAGGCCACGCCTTCGCGGTCGGCGACTGGGCGCGGCTCGACCGCTTCCTGGTGCTCGGCTCCGAGGGCGGCTCGTACTACGCGAGCCCGCGCGCCCTGACCGCCGAGAACGCGGCGGCGGTGCAGCGGTGCATCGCGCAGGACGGCGCCCGCGCGGTCGCCGCCATCGTGGCGGTGAGCGAGGGCGGCCGGGCTCCGAAGCCGGATCCGGCGATCTTCGCCCTGGCGCTGGCCGCCGCGTCGGCGGACCTCGCGACCCGGCGCGCGGCGCTCGCGGCCCTGCCGCGGGTCTGCCGCACCGGCACGCACCTGTTCCAGTTCGCCGCCTCCGTCGAGGCGATGCGCGGCTGGGGCCGGGGCCTGCGCCGGGCGGTCGGTGACTGGTACTGCGCCAAGCCCGTGGAGGCCCTGGCCTTCCAGGCGGTGAAGTACCGGACCCGCCAGGGCTGGTCGCACCGCGACCTCCTGCGGCTGGCCCATCCGGAGACGGAGGAGCCCGCCCGGAAGGCGCTGTTCGACTGGATCTGCCGCGGCACCGTGACCGAGGCCGCCCCCGGGCTCGTCCACGCCTTCGCGCGGGTGCAGGCGGAGGGCCTCGACGGGGCGGTGGCCGCCGCCCTGGTGCGCTCGCACGGCCTGCCGTGGGAGGCGCTGCCGACCGGGCTGATGGGCAGCCGCGCGGTGAACGAGGCCCTGATCGAGCGGATGCCGGTCGGCGCCCTCGTGCGCCAGCTCGGCCGCCTGACGGCCGCGGGGGTGCTCGCGCCCTTCTCGGAGGGCACCGAGCACGTCCGGGCGGTCCTGTCGGACCGGGAGCGGATCCTCCGGGCGCGCCTGCACCCGATGGCGCTGCTGCTGGCCCTCAAGACCTACGCCTCCGGGCACGGTCAGCGGGGCAAGCTCGCCTGGGAGCCGGTGGCGGCGATCGTCGAGGCGCTGAACGCCGCGTTCTACACGGCGTTCGGCGCGGTCGAGCCCACGGGCCGGCGCCTCGTGCTGGCGCTGGACGTCTCGGGCTCGATGGGCGCCAGCACGGTCGCGGGCTCGACGCTCACGGCCCGGGAGGCGGCCGCCGCGATGGCGCTCGTCACCGCGGCGACCGAGGAGCACTGGCAGGTGCTGGGCTTCACCGCCGAGGCCGGCCGGGCCTGGAGCCAGGGGGCCGCGATGACGCCGCTGCCGATCGGGCCGTCGACGCGGCTCGATCAGGCGGTGCGGGCGACCGCCGACCTGCCGTTCGGCGCCACCGACTGCTCCCTGCCGATGCGCTGGGCGCTGGAGCGGGGCGTCAAGGCCGACGCGTTCGTGGTCTACACGGACTCGGAGACCTGGGCGGGGCCGGTCCACCCGGTCCAGGCGCTGCGGGCGTACCGGGAGAAGACCGGGATCCCGGCGAAGCTGGTGGTCGTTGGGCTGGTCTCCAACGGCTTCAGCATCGCCGACCCGGAGGATCCCGGCATGCTCGACGTGGTCGGCTTCGACACCGCGGCTCCGGCCGTGATCGCGGATTTCATCCGCGCGTGAGACAGGGGCGGGCGGCTCTTCCGGGCCGCCCGCCCTATTGCTGCGGGACGCCCGGCATCCCGTCCGCGAAGGGGCCGCCGCCGGCGCTGAACAGCTTGCGCAGGAAGCCCGGGGCGATCGCCGAGAGCGGGTTCACGCTCACGTCCGGCGAGGCGAGCTTGCCGGAGACGCGGAAATTGACCGCGAACAGGCCCTCGTTGTGGCCGCCGCCCAGCAGCGGCCCGAGCAGCGGCAGCTGCGAGGCCACGTTGTTCAGGCCGTAGAGCGGCACGAAGGTGCCGGTCATGTCGGTGCGCTCGCGGCCGGTATCGAGCCAGCCCGACAGGGTGAAACCCATGGCGGCGTTCGAGATCGCCGCGTCGGTGAAGTCGACGCGGGTGCCGGTGCGCACGAAATTGGCGCGCATGCGGTCGAAGGTGACGTCGCCCGCGCCCCGGCCCGGGGCGACCCGTCGGCCGCGGGCCGTCTCCGCGTCGGACGGCTCCGGGCCCTGCGCCATGATGCTCGACAGCGCGGGCTCGTTGCGCAGGATGAAGTCGCGGATCTGCACGACGCCGGATTGCGGGCCGTCGTTGAGGCCGATCCCGGCCGTGAGCCGGCCGCCATACATCCGCCGGTACACGTCGACGAACCGCAGCGTCGCGCCGGCATCGGCCGATTCCACCGACAGGGTCGGCACGCCGCGCTCGCCGCGGGTCACCGTGGCGGCGAAGGGGGCCGCGCGGAAGCGCCCGGTGATGTTGGCGGCCCGCAGGGTCTTCCCGTGCAGGGAGAGCTTCAGGTTGGCGCCGGTCAGCGCCTCCTCGTTGAAGCCGGTGACGATGGGCACCTGGATGTCGGCGTCGATATCCTTCGGATTCGCGTCCCGCGCCTCTCGGCCTCCCTTCGGGTCGGGGGCGCCCAGCGATTTCAGGAACGGCCGGGCGTCGGCCACCGCGCCCCGGACCACGACCTTGTAGCCGCCGCCGGTCCGGTCGAGGCTCACGCGCAGGTCGTCGCCGGGGGAGAGCTTGACGCTGGTCAGGTCCGCCCGCTCCAGGCCGCCCTCCTGGGTGATCGAGACGGTGCCGCGCGCGCTCGCCGGGGCCGCGTCGAGGGCGAAGTCGCGCAGGTCGAAGGTCTGGCCGCTGTCGACGAGGGTGAAGGTGAGCCGTCCCGGTTTGCCCGGGGGCTTGGTCAGCCCCGGGACCAGCCCGTCGATCCCGGCCTTCGCCAGATCCGCCTCGACCCGGATCGGCGGCTTGCCGGATCCCGGCCGGCCGATCTGCACCACCGCGCGGACCGGGATGGTGCCGGTGAGCTGCGGCGCGGTCGGCAGGCCCTTGCGGCTGCGGACTGCCTCGTCGAGCGACACGTTGACCACCGCCTCGCCGGGCTGCCCGACCTTCGGCTGCCGCAGGTCGACCGACATGGGCGCGCCCGCGACCCGGCCGTCGCCCTTCAGCGTGAAGGCGCCCCGGTCGTAGACGAGGTTGAACCGGCCCGATTCGAGCCGGTCCCGGCCCATCACCTTGTCGACCGAGAGGTCGGCCAGCGAGCCGGTCAGCGTCACCGGCAGGTCCGGCAGGTCGGGGATGTGCTTGAGGTCGAGGGGGAAGTCGACGCGCAGGTCGGCGCTGCCCTTGATCGTGGCGGGGTCGAGGTCGACGCTCATCACGCTCTTGAACAGCTTGGCCTGGAGCACGGAGGCCATGCCGTCGGCGCCGCCGGAGAGCCGCATCCCGATCTGGGCCACGACCCGGTCCGGGGTGATCTGCGGGATGACGAAGCTGCCGTCCGAGATGGCGAGCCCGCGCCCGTCCGGCCCGTGGACCTCGGCGGTCACGTTGCGCACCGTGGTCGAGCGCCCGGTGATCACGCCGACGACGTTGCCCTTGGTCACCGGTGGGGAATCGGCGGTGACGTCGATGGCCGCGTCCGAGACGTGGAAATCGATGTGGACCGCGTCGTCGGGGGCGGGGTCGCCCCGGGTGGCGGCCGCCAGGACCGCCCCGGACATCTTCACCTTGATGTCGACGGAATCGACCCGGCCGCGCCGGAGCTGGTCCACCAGGTAGGTGCGGGCCGGCGGCGCGATGTGCTCCGGCCAGAGCCGCAGCCCGGTACGGACCTCGCCGTCGTGGCCGGCGAGGTGCAGGGTCAGGCCGCCGTCGTCGGCGCTGGTGCCGATCGTCCCGGTGATGGCGCCCTTCACGCCGGGCCCCGACAGGGTCAGCGCGTCGATGGAGATCCCGCCGTCGCGGCCGGAGAGCTGCGCGTCCAGGGCGTCGATCTTCACCGGCGCGTCCTGCGGGGTCGCCCCGCGTAAGGTGGCGTCGCGGCTCGCCAGCGTCGCGGTCCAGCTCGTGCTCGCCCCCGCGGGGCTGCCCGTCCACGTCCCCGCGAGGTGCACGGCGTTGCCGGCCCCGCGATAGTCCAGGCCGGTCAGCGACATCACGCGGTTGGCCTCGTCCCAGTCCAGGGAGGCGTCGAGGCTCTCGACCGTGACCGGGTTGAAGTCCTTCTCCTCGATCAGGAACGTGCCGTCGCCGGTGTGGAGCTTGGCGTTCATGGTCCGGATGCGGCCGGCCGTCAGGCTCACGTCGGCGCGGGCCGAGACCTTCAGGTCCGTGGTCAGCGGCAGGCCGGACTGGCCCGAGAGCAACAGGAGATCCGTGACCGGCAGGTCGTCGAGGGTGATGACGCCCGAGCGCTCCTGCCCGTCCGCGCCGTCGCGCAGCGTGCCGCCGAAGCGCCACTCGCCGTGCGGCCCGTCGAGCCGCAATTCGAAGTTCCGGGTGCCGTTGACCGGGTCGCGCCCGAACAGGCCGTTGACCCGCGCGAAGACCGCGCGCTCGCGGCCGTCCTCGTCGATCAGCCGCAGCCGCGCGTCGGTGACGCGCGCGCGGTCGAGGGCGCCGACCACGCCGCCCGGATCGAGGACGACCCCGAAGATCGACGCGATCGCGGCCGAGAGCGGCGAGACGGTGCCGCGCACCCCGTCCACGCTCGGCGGCGTGTGCGGCGCGACGTCGACCGGGTGGTTGGCCTCCGAGGCCGCGAAGGCGATGGAGCCGTCCCGGTGCAGCAGCGCGGTGGTCTGCGTCTCGCGGAACTCGATCGAGCGCGGCTGCAGGTTGAGCCGCAGGAGCCCCCAGGGGTCGAGGCTGACGAGCGCCAGGGGGGCGCGCACCACGAGGTCGCCCTGCGGGTTGCGAATGTCGAGGCCGGAGAAGCGCAGGCTGAGCGCGTTCTCGCGGTCGAGCTCGAGGCTGCTGCCGCGCAGCCCGATGCTCCAGCCGGGCCCGATCCTCTCGGCCACGGCGGCGGCGACGCGGCGCGACAGGCCGTCGATCTGGAGCGGCCCGTTCGACAGGCGCAGGGCCACGAGGCCGACACCGGCGCAGACGAGCAGCACCAGCGCGAGGGCGCTCACGAGGCAGACGCCGCCGACGCGTCGCGCCTTCCCCCGAGGCCTGCATGCCGGCGTTGTCTCGTCCGCCATCGGGACCTTTGTTCCGGGGTCTCTGCGCGCGGCGCCCTCGGGCTCCGCGGCCGGTGGATCGAAGCGCACCCGCGCTTTACAGCGGCCGCGACTCCGGGCTTGGCTCGGACGTGCGCGGTGCCATCGCTCGAGCCCGCGCACGAGATCGGTTGCACATCATCAATCGGCCGAAAGGAAGGCACGATGCCGCTGTCAGAGGGGGATCCCGCCCCCGATTTCGACCTTCCCGCCTCGGGCGGAGGGCGTGTCGGACTGTCCGCGCTCCGCGGTCACAAAGTCGTGCTCTACTTCTACCCGAAGGACGACACGAGCGGATGCACGCTGGAGGCGCAGGACTTCAACGGCCTGCTGCCGGCCTTCGCGGAAGCGGACGCCAAGGTCGTCGGCCTGTCGCCGGACCCGGTGAAGAGCCACGACAAGTTCTGCGGCAAGTACGGGCTGACCTTCCCGCTCGCCGCCGACGAGGACAAGACCGTGCTCGAGGCCTACGGCGTCTGGGTCGAGAAGAGCATGTACGGGCGCAAGTACATGGGCGTGGAGCGCACCACCGTCCTGGTCGACCGGGAAGGGCGCGTCGCCAGGATCTGGCCGAAGGTGAAGGTGCCCGGCCACGCCGAGGCCGTCCTGGCGGCCGCGCGCGCCCTGCCCTGACGTCCCCTTGACGTCCCCTTGACGTCCTCCTGACGCCCGGCGCGCGACGGATCCTTAACCCTACTGAGGTCTGAATGGCGGCTCCTCCGGTGCCGTCCCGATGCAGCTTCCGAAGTTCCCCGCGCGTCTCAGGCCGCACCGGCCAGCTCCCTGGCTCGCCGCCGGCCTCGCCCTGGCGGTGGCCTGGGCGCTCGGGGCCTCCTGCCTGATCGTGTTCCACGACGAGGTGCTCGCCGGGTTCGTGGCCCGGCAGGCCGCCCTGCGCGACGCCTACGAGGCGCGCATCGGCGAGCTCCAGGACCGCCTCGACCGCGACCGGAGCGACCGGGCGGGGAGCGAGGCGGGTCTGGCCGACCGGGTTGCGGCCGCCCTGGAGCGCCAGGCCGAGCTGGAGCGGCGCACGGCCGCCCTCGCAGACCTGGAGCGGCAGGCCCTACCCGAGCCGTCCACGACCGGCGCCCTGCCCGGGCGGCCCGGCGCTGCGCCCGGTGGGAGCTACGACGATCTCTTCCTGCGTCCGACTGAGGGTGCGGCTCCGGCGCCGCGCTCCGCCCGCGATCCCCTGCCCCGCCGCGGCGCGCGCGAGGCCGAGACCGGCCTGATCCGGCTGGAGGCCCGGCTCGACGGCCTGCAGGCGGCCCAGGGCGAGCGCCTCGCCGGGCTGGCCGCCCGGGCCGGGGACGCGGTGCGGCGGCTGCGCGGGCTGATCGGCCGCACCGGTCTCGACCCCGACCGCCTCGATCCCGACCGCACCGGCGCGGCCGCGCCGGCCGCCGGGCTGGGCGGACCGTTCGTGCCCCTCGACGGCCGCGCCCTGGACGGAACCGGCTTCGCGGAGGGCCTCGCCCTGGCCCGGCGCGCGCTCGACGACGGCGAGCGCCTGTGCCGGCTCGCCGCCACCCTGCCCCTGGCCCGCCCGATCCGGGGAGGCGCGACCGTGTCGAGCCCGTTCGGCACGCGCCTCGACCCCTTCACCCGCGGCCTCGCCCTCCATACCGGGCTGGACCTGAAGGCGGAGTACGGCGAGCCCGCCCGCGCCACCGCGCCGGGCCGGGTGATCGCCGCCGAGGCCGCTGGCGGCTACGGCAACATGGTCGAGATCGACCACGGCCACGGCGTCACCACGCGGTTCGGCCACCTCGCTCGCATCACGGTCCGCCCCGGGCAGCGCGTGGCCGCGGGCGATGCGGTCGGCGCTGTCGGCTCGACGGGGCGCTCCACCGGGGCGCATCTCCACTACGAGACCCGCATCGACGGCGAGCCGGTGGATCCGCAGCGCTTCCTGGAGGCCGGCGCCACCGTCGCGGCGGCCGGACCCGGCGCCGACTGAGTCCGTCGCTGCGCCGTTCGCCCTGTGCCGGTCGCCCTGTGCCGGCCTCCGAGTCCCCGAGGGAGGCCGGCTTGGCATTGGCCGTGACGTCCACGCGGGGATGGCCTTCCGGGCCGGACCTGTTGCGGGCGGCCGGCCCGGTGCTACGATCCGGCCGAGGTGGGGATCGGCGATGGCTCTGGCCGCGAAGCGCGACGCGCGGATGGATGTGTCCGAGTTCAGGCTCTGGGTGGAGGGCCGGCCCGCGCACGAGCGCTGGGAGCTGCTCGACGGCGAGCCCGTGCTCATGGCGCCGCCGCGGGAGCGGCATCAGGCAATCGTCGCGAACCTGATCCGCCGAATCGGCGACTTCGCGGATGCCAAGGGCTGCCGCGCCATGCCGGGGCTGGCGATCCTCAGCGCCGCGATGGACGATTTCGCCCCGATCCCCGACGTGGTGGTGCGGTGCGGGCCGCCGCTGCCGGAGGGCTACGCGACCGACCCGCTCCTCGTCGCCGAGGTGCTCTCGCCCTCGAGCATGAGTCTCGACCGCGGCCGGAAGATCGACTTCTACCGGACGGTGCCGAGCCTCGCCGTGCTCCTGATCGTCTATTCCGACGAGGCGCGGGTCGAGGTCTGGCGACGCGCGGGCGACGACTGGAGCGTCGCGGCCCTCGGGCTCGACGGCACCGTGTCGCTGCCGGAGCTCGACGGCGCCGTGCCGGTGCGCGACCTCTACCGCGGTCTCGCCTTCTGAGCGGCCGCACCCCACCTGATCGAACGGCGAAGCATCAAGGCACCGACTTGCCCCATTTCGAAGATTTCTACGCGGCCAAGCTGCGCGGCTCCCTCGGCGTGACCGACGCCGAGTCGGTGCTCGACCTGCGCGGCACCAACCGGGCGACCGCCGAGGCCTCGCTCAAGGACATGCTGGAGCGCAGCCGCTTCGCCAAGGGCAAGACCGTGGCGATCCGGCTCGATCCGCCCCCGGAGGGCGGCGGCGAGACCCTGTTCCAGCCGGCCGGGCGCCTGCTCCTCGACGCGAAGCGCCGCGGCCTGATCGAGCGCCTGCAGACCCTGCCGGCCCAGGACGGGCTCGGCTTCTACGTGGCGCTCACCGGCCGCGCCGACCGGACGCCCATGTAGGGCGGCCACGGAGGTTGTGCCGGCAACGGATCGGGTGCGCGCCGCCGGGCGTTGAACGCTCCCGCTCCACAGGATGCCGCCCGTGCCCGACACCCGATTCCCCGAAGCCGGGTCCCGCCGATGAGGACCCTTCCCGGCGGCCGCAACGCGATCGAGCGCATCGCCCGCTTCGGCTACGGCGCCCGCGGCGTGGTCTACATCGTGGTCGGCGCCCTGGCCCTGCTGGCGGCCCTGGGGCATGGCGGCCGGGCCGGCGACAGCAAGGACGCGCTCCGCGCCGTCATGGCCGGGCCGTTCGGCGCGGCCGTCGTCGGCCTGATCGCCCTCGGCCTCGCCGGCTTCGCCCTCTGGCGCCTCGTCGAGGGCATCACCGATGCCGACCGGCGGGGCACTTCCGCCAAGGGCCTCGCGGTGCGCGGTGCCCACCTGATCAGCGCCGGGCTCTATCTCGGGCTCGCCGCCAGCGCGGCCTCGCTCAGCCTCGGCCTGGGCATGAGCGGCGGCGACGGCGTGCATGACGGCACCGCGTGGCTCCTGAGCAAGCCCTTCGGCCGCTGGCTCGTGGCCCTCGTCGGCCTCGCGGTCGTCGGCGGCGGGTTCGGCTTCCTCGGCAAGGCGTGGCGCGGGGACGTCACCGACCGGCTCGCCCTCGACGCCCGGGCCCGGGCCCGGGACCGCTGGGCCGGCCCGATCGGCCGCTTCGGCTACGCGGCGCGGGGCCTCGCCTTCCTGATCATCGGCGGGTTCCTCGTGGCCGCCGCGTGGCACCAGCGCTCCTCGGATGCCAAGGGTCTGGCCGAGGCCTTCGCGCTGCTGCGCGCACAACCCTACGGCTGGATCCTCCTCGGGCTCGTGGCGGCCGGCCACGCCGCCTTCGGGGCCTTCGGGCTGATCCAGGCCCGCTACCGGCTCATCGACGCCCCCGACATCGACCGGGTGGACGACGCGGCCGGTGCGGCGGCCCGGGCGCTGGGCTGAGGCCGGCGCCGCCTCCGGCCCCGGCTCCGGCCCCGGCTCCGGCCCCGGCTCCGGCCCTGGGCGGGCCGCGTTGACAGGGCCGGTGCCGCGGCGGATACCCCGCGGCATCCCATCCGGCTCCCGATGCAGCAGCGCCTCTACAAGACCGCGGTGATGGTGACCCACGACCTCGCGGCGACCGCTGCCGCCGTGGTGCTCACCTTCCTGTTCCGCTTCCAGGGCGGCATGCTGGCCGAGCGTCTGCACGCCCTGCCCCTGCTGCTGCCGCCGTTCCTCGTCCTCGCCGGCCTCGTCTACGGCCGCTTCCGGCTCTACCGGACCAAGTGGCGCTTCGCCTCGTTGCAGGACCTCGCCGGCATCGTCCGGGCGGCCAGCGTCCTGGCCCTGGCGCTCCTGGTGATCGACTGGGTGCTGGTCTCGTCCGACCTCTACGGATTCTACTTCTTCGGCAAGATCGCGATCCTGCTCTACTGGGTGCTGCAGATCTTCTTCCTGGGCGGCACGCGCCTGGCGTTCCGCTACCTGAAAGACACCCGCTCCCGGCAGTCGAGCGCGCGGGCCGCCACCGTCCCGACCCTGCTCCTCGGGCGCGGCGCCGACATGGACGTGCTGATCCGCGCCATCGAGGCGGGCTCGGTGCGGAAGCTCGCGCCGCGGGGCATCCTGTCGCCCCGAGCGGACGAGCGCGGCCAGTTCATGCGCGGCGTGCCGGTGCTCGGCGGCTTCCCGGATCTCGAGCGCGTGGTCGCCGACCTCGCCGCCCGCGGCGAGCCGGTGCGGCGGCTCGTGGCCGCCCCGAGCGCCCTCGTGCCGGAGGCGGCGCCGGACGACCTGATCGCCCGCGCCCGGCGCCTCGGCCTGCCCCTCGCTCGGGTCGTCGGCCTCGGTGAGGGCGTGCAGGGTCCGGAACTGGCGCCGCTGGAGATCGAGGACCTGCTGCTGCGGCCGACCGTCGCCATCGACCGGCCGCGTCTGGAGGCGTTCCTCGCCGGCCGCCGGGTCGTGGTGACCGGCGGCGGCGGGTCGATCGGCTCGGAGATCTGCCTGCGGGCCGTGGCCTTCGGGGCCGCCGCCGTGCTGGTGCTCGAATCCTCCGAGCCGGCGCTCCACGGCATCCTCAGCCACCCCGCGATCCTGGCCGCCGAGACCGCCGTGACGGGGGTGCTGGCCGATATCCGCGACCGTGAGCGGACGCACGCGGTGATCGCGGCGTTCCGGCCCGACTACGTGCTCCACGCCGCCGCGCTGAAGCAGGTGCCCTACCTGGAGCGGGACTGGCAGGAGGGCATCAAGACCAACGTGTTCGGCTCGATCAACGTCGCCGAGGCGGCGGTGGCGGCGGGCGCGCGGGCGCTCGTGATGATCTCCACCGACAAGGCGATCGAGCCGGTCTCGCAGCTCGGGGTCACGAAGCGCTTCGCCGAGATGGTCGCCCAGGCCCTCGACGCCGCGCAGTCGGCGCGGCCGGACCACCCGACCCGGCTGATCGCCGTGCGGTTCGGCAACGTGCTGGGCTCCGTGGGCTCGGTCGTGCCGGTCTTCAAGGCGCAGATCGCCCGGGGCGGCCCGGTCACCGTCACCCACCCGGACATGGTCCGCTACTTCATGACCGTGCGCGAGGCCTGCGACCTCGTGCTGACGGCCGCCTCCCACGCCGACGGCGAGGCCCGGGCGGGCGCGGAGCGCGCCGCGGTCTACGTGCTCAAGATGGGGCAGCCGGTGCGGATCGCCGACCTCGCCGAGCGGATGATCCGGCTGGCCGGCTTCGAGCCCGGCACCGAGATCGAGATCGCCTATACCGGCGCCCGGCCCGGCGAGCGGCTCAACGAGATCCTGTTCGCCCGCGAGGAGCCCCGGATCGCCCTGCCGGGCATCGACGGGGTGATGGCGGCGCGGCCGGTCTTCGCCGATCGGGACCGGCTCGACGCCTGGGTGGCGCGGCTGCGCGACGCCGTGGCGGCCGGCGACCGGGCGGCCGCCGAGGCCGTGTTCGAGGCGGCCATCCCGCATTTCCGGGAGCGCGCCGTCCTCCGCCCCGGGCCGCCCCAGGACGCCGCGGAGCCGGTCGGCGACCCGCCGCGCGCCGCCGCACCCGCCGCCCTCGGCTGATCCGGGCGACCCCGGGAGCGCGCCGCGGGGCCGTTCCCGATCGTCACACCGTGGCGATCGGCGTCGTCGGCGAGCCGACGGCGCCGGGCAGGCGCAGCGGCGGGGCGGTGAGCAGGAAGCGGCTGCGGCCGCGGGCCCGCAGCCAGTCGGCCAGCGGCGTCAGGTGCCACAACTCGCCGAGATTGACCCCGAGCTTGAACAGGCAGTGCTCGTGGAGCGGCAGCGTCGCGCAGCAGGCGGGGCCGGGGCCAGCCGGGTAGGCCTCCACCGCGTAGTTGTCGGCGATCAGCGCGCAGAGCCCGGTGCGGGTGATCCAGTCGAGGAGGCGCGGGTCGCGCCCGTCGAGGCCGGCGCAGAGGGTGTGGACGAGCTTCGGGTCCGGCGCGCCGCCCATGGCGATCAGCCGCTCGGCGAAGCCCGTGTGCAGGCAGACCATGTCGCCCGGCTCCACCACGACGCCGTCGGCCTCCAGGATCCGGGCGAGCTCGTCGTAGCCGACGCGTGTCCTGGCGTCGCCGAGATGGGCGCGCAGGTCGATCATCACGGCGCGGCCCTGCATGCCGGTCTCGGCGAGGCGCTCGATCCCGAGGCGCTTCGCCCGGGACGGCTCATCCGCCGCCTCCGGTGCGCTCGGCCCGACGATGTCGCGGCCGCCGCGGAAGCCGTTGTAAAAGGTCGGCGCGGCGCCCGCCCCGTCCGCGTCGAACAGCGAGCCGACATGGGCGAGCGAGTCCCACTGCGTCGAGTATTGCAGGTGGATCAGCGCGCGGTCGTCGCAGATCACGTCGGTGGCGCCGTCGACCTCCTCGCAGACCGGGAAGTTCATGTTCGGCCGGCCGTTGGCGCGGCGCGTCGGGGTGATCTGCGGCGGGTGACGGCGCGGGTTCAGGACGTTGCCGCCCGGCAGGTCCAGCGGCAGGCTGAGGCAGAAGGTGACTCCTTCGCGCACCTCGGCAATGCCCTGCAGCACCTTCTCGGGGGTGAGCAGGTTCAGGCGCCCCAGCTCGTCGTCGGGGCCGAAATCCCCCCAGGTCGAGCCCTCGGGCCGCCGCGTCCAGCGCAGGGTCATGCCTGTGGTTCCCCTGCCCGTGCCGGCCGCGGAGCGGGCCGCTTCCCGAGGCTCCGGGGCCGCGGTCCGGGGCGAACCCCGGCCGCGGCCGAGCGTGCGTTCCTCACCGGACCGTGCCCTTCTTCGAGGCCGCCGGGCCCGCGCTTCGCAGGGCCGCGGCGAGCCTAGGATGCGGCGGCGCGCGGCGATACCCCGGGCGGAAAACGACTCGGTGCAAACGTCACCGGCCGGTCCCGACCGGCCCCTTGTGATCCGTCGGAGCGCGGGTACAGTCCGGGCCAAGCCCGCGAATATAAAATTCGGGCACTGGGATGAGGGAACGCCGATGTCCGAGACCGTGCGCGCCGCCGCCCGGGTTGCCCCGATTCGGCGCACGCTGCCCGCGCTGATCGCCGCGGGGCTGGTCGCCGCCGGGCCCGTCCGGGCCGCGGACCCGATCAAGATCGGGGTGATCGCCGAGGCGCAGTCGGTGGCCGGGGCCTCGATCCCGCAGGCCGTCCAGCTCGCCGCCGACGAGATCAATGCCAAGGGCGGCGTCGACGGGCGCCAGATCCAGGTCGTCACCTACGACGACAAGTCCTCCGCCTCCGACGCGGTCCGCGCCTTTCAGCGGGCGGTCTCCGAGGACAAGGTCAACCTCGTCATCGCCAGCTACATCTCGGAGGTCGTGCTGGCGCTGATGCCCTGGGCGGCCCGGCTCAAGACGCCGATGATCACGCCCGGCGCGGCCTCGAACGAGATCAGCGTCGCGGTCCACAAGGACTACGCGCGCAACAAGTACACCTTCCACGGCTACCTGACCTCGCACGCCCTGGCGCAGGCGGTGTGCGACTCGGCCAAGGAGGTGCTGGTCGAGAAGCTCAAGGCCAAGACCGCCGCGATCATGAGCGAGGACGCGGCCTGGACCCGCCCGCTCGACGCCGCCTACCAGGAATGCCTGCCGAAATCCGGGCTGAAGGTGGTCGAGCACGTCCGCTTCTCCCCGGACACGGGCGACTTCACGCCGATCTACAACAAGATCGAGGCGGCCAAGCCCGACCTGATCGTCACCGGCATCGCCCATGTCGGCGTGCAGCCGACCGTGCAGTGGCAGAACCAGCAGGTGCCGATCGCCATGACGGGGATCAGCGGCCAGGCGACCTCCTCGACCTTCTGGGCCAACACCAACGGCGGCACGCAGGGCGTGCTGTTCGACAGCGTGGCGGTGCCGGGCGTGGCGCTCACCGAGAAGACGATCCCGTTCGCCGAGGCCTTCACCAAGCGCTTCGGCGGCGCGCCGTCCTACGCGGGCTACATGGCGTACGACGCCACGCACTACGCGGCGGAGGCGGTCAAGCGGGCGGGCTCCACGGAGGCCGACAAGCTCGTCGACGCCCTGGAGAAGACCGACTACGTCGGCACCGTCGGGCGCCTGAAATTCTACGGCAAGGACGAGCCGTTCACGCACTCGATCCAGTACGGGCCCGGCCTGATGACCAGCGTCCTCGGGCAGTGGCAGAACGGCAAGCAGGTGGCGATCTGGCCGGCCACCACCGCCAACGGGACCATGATCCTGCCCCCTGCGGTGAAGGCGGCGGGACGGTAACCGGGCGGGGAGAGCGCGATGATCGGCCTCCAGATCCTCGTCGACGGTTTCGCGATCTCGTCCCTCTACGCGCTCGGCGCGATGGGCTTCACCCTGATCTTCGGGGTCTCGGGCGTCCTCAACCTGACCCACGGCGCCCTGATGGTCATGGCCGCGGTGGCGGCCTGGGCGGCCTCGGCGCTGTTCGGGCTCGGCTCCTACGCGGGCGCGGTGATCGGCATCCTGTGCGGGCTCGCGGGCGCGCTGGTCACCTACTTCGCGGTGGTCGCGCCGATCGAGCGCAGCCGGGCCATCCCGCGGGAGGAGAAGGAGATCTTCGTGCTCACGGGGACGCTGCTCTGGGGGATCATGATCCAGGAGCTGGTAGCCTACTTCTTCACCGACAACCCGAAGACCGTGCTGCCGATCGTCGAGGGCGTCTTCGAGATCGCCGGGGTGCGGACGCCGAGGAACCAGGTCTTCACCGCGGTGATCTGCTGGGTGGTGATCGGCCTGCTCTGGCTGTTCGTGAATCGGGCACGGGCCGGCAAGGTCCTGCTCGCCGCCTCCATGAACCCGCGGGGCGTCACGCTGCTCGGCCACGACATGGGCAAGATCTACGTGGCGGTCTGGGCGATCTACGGCCTGCTCGCCGGCACCGCCGGGGTGCTGCTCGGGATGTTCCTCGGGGTGTCGTCGTATTCGGTGGGGCCGCTCACCGCGAGCGCCTTCTCGATCGTGGTGCTGGGGGGCCTCGGGAGCGTCACCGGCTCGCTGATCGCCGCCTACGTGGTGGGCTACCTCGAGACCGCCACCGCCTACCTGATCTCGCCGGCCTACCGGGTGATCCCGGCGCTGCTCCTGCTGGTCGCCGTCATGTACCTGCGCCCGCAAGGTCTGCTGGGGCGGCGGTGATGGTTCTTTTTATACCCCGGGTGTCCAGCCCGCGCCCTCATCCTGAGGTGCGGCGAAGCCGCCTCGAAGGAGCCCTCCAGCCGGCCGCGCGATCTCTGGAGGCCTCCTTCGAGGCCGCTGGCGCGGCACCTCAGGATGAGGGGCGTGGGTGGGAAAGGCCTCTGCGCCGAACGAGCCGGATCGCTGCCGTGTGCGAGGCCACCCCATGAAGCTCCTCACCACCCCCGGCTTCTGGATCGCGATCCTCGCCGTCCTGGCCGCCGCCACCCTGCCCTGGTGGGTCTCCGGCTACATCCTCGGCCTCCTGACCATCGCCTACTATTTCGGCGTGTTCTCCATGGCCTGGGACCTGCTCTTCGGCTTCGCCGGCGAGGTGAATTTCGGACCGACCTTCCTGATCGGCCTCGGGGCCTACGGCGCCGGCATCCTCAACAACCGCTACGAATTGCCGATCCCCTACTGCCTCGCGGCCGGGACCGTGCTCGCCGTGGTCGGCGGCCTCGCCCTGGCGCTGCCGGCGCTGAAGGTCCGCGGTCCCTATTTCGGGCTGATCACCCTGGTGGCGGTCCTGCTCCTGCAGAACATGATCGTGGTCTTCTCCGGCCTCACCGGCGGCGAGATCGGCCTGACCGTGCCGGATGTCATCTCCATCGACGCCGACACCAATTACTGGCTGGCGCTGGGCTTCATGGCGGTCTCGGGCCTGATCCTCACGGCCATCGCCCGCTCGCCCGCGGGGCTGATCCTCCAGGCCGCCGGCCAGGACCCGGTGGTGACCGGGGCGCTCGGCTTCAACGTCGCCAAGCACAAGCTCGCGGCCTTCGCGGTCAGCGCCGCCTTCTCGGGCCTCGCGGGCGGGCTGGTGGTCTTCTACATGGGCACCGCCTCGGTCGGTACGCTGATCAACACGTCGGTGGGCGTGCAGGTGATCATCGCGGCGGTGCTCGGCGGCCGCCGCACCATCGTGGGCGCGGCGCTCGGCGCGGTGTTCCTGATCGCGGCGGGCGAGCTGCTGCGGCCGCTCGGCGGCCTCTCGACCTTCGTGGTCTCGGCGGTGGCGCTCCTCGTGATCCTGTTCGTGCCCTCGGGGCTGCTCGGCCTCGGATCGCTCCGGAGAGCCCGATGACCGTCGCCGTCGCGCCCCCGCCGGCCGTGTCGCCCGTCCTGGCCGAGCCCTGCCTCACCGTGCGCGGCCTGACCAAGCGCTACGGCGGCCTCGTCGCCGTCAAGAACATCGACCTCGACCTGCGCCCGGGCGAGATCCTCGGGCTGATCGGCCCCAACGGCTCGGGCAAGTCCACCGTGATGAAGCTGATCATGGGGCTGGAGCGGCCGAGCGCCGGCTCGATCCGCCTCGACGGCACGGAGATCGGCGGCATGCCGGCCCACCGGGTGGCGCGCTCCGGGATCGGCCTCGTGTTCCAGCACGCGCGGCCGCTCCAGCGGCAGACCGTGCTGGAGAATATCAGCCTCGCGCTCCTGCCCGACAGCCTGATCCGGCTGGCGGCCGACCCCCACGTGGCGCGGCGCGCGAGGGAGATCGCCGAGCGCGTCGGCCTCGGCGCGGTCGTCGACCGGCGCCCCGGCACCCTGCCCTTCGCGGATCTCCGCCGGCTGGAGCTCGCCAAGGCCATCGCCCGCGACCCCCGGGTGGTGCTGGTCGACGAGCCCTTCGCGGGCCTGACCGGCGGCGAGGTCGCGGCCTTCTCCGAGCTAATCCGCGGCTTCCGCGACGAGGGCAAGGCCGTGCTCCTCGTCGACCACAACGTGAAGAGCGTCGCGGCCATCGTCGACCGGGTCTTCGCCATGTATCTCGGCGAGCGCATCGCCGAGGGCTCGGCCGAGTCGGTGATGGCCGACCCGACCGTGCGCCGGGTCTATCTCGGCGGCAGCATCGAGACGGCGGCCCGGCCCGAGGCGGCGTTCAAGCCCGACTCGCTGCTCACCGTCGAGGGCGTCGACGTGCTCTACGGCAAGGCGCAGGCCCTGCGCGCCGCCTCGATCCACGTCCACGAGGGCGAGTTCGTCTCGGTGGTCGGCCTGAACGGCGCCGGCAAGACCACGCTGTTCAACGCCATCTCGGGCCTCGTGCCGCACACGGGCACGATCCGGTTCGACGGCCGGGACCTCTCCCGGATGAAGCCCGCCGCCATCGCCCGGGCCGGCATCGTCCAGGTGCCCGAGACCCGGGAGCTGTTCGGCGATCTCAGCGTGCGCGAGAATCTCGACCTCGGCGGCCAGCATTTCCCGAAGGCCGAGAGCGCCAGGCAGCGCGACTGGCTCTACGAGCTGTTCCCGATCCTCAAGGACCGCGAGGCGCAGAGCGCCCGCACCCTGTCGGGCGGCGAGCAGCAGATGCTGACCATCGCCCGGGCGCTGATGATGCGCCCCCGCCTCCTGATCCTCGACGAGCCGACGCTCGGCCTCGCCCCGGTGATCCTGGAGCTGCTGTCGAAGGCGCTGGAGAAGCTGCGGCAGACCACGCCGATCACGGTCCTGCTCGGCGAGCAGAACGTCACCTTCGCGCTCCCGCACGCCGACCGGGTCTACGTGCTGGAGCAGGCGCGGATCGTCTGGGAGGGACCGCCGCAGCGTTTCGCCAGCGAGATGGGATCGGCCTATCTGTGAGCGGCGGCGTGATGTGGGTCGATCGAGCGCCACGTTCGATTCGGGTCGGAGCGCGGGTCCCCTCTCCCGTGCGGGAGAGGGACAGGGTGAGGGATCAGGTCTGTCCAGAGAGGGCTCGACCTGACTGCGCGACAAGGGCGGGCTCGATCCTGTGGCTTCTCGTCCCTCACCCCAACCCTCTCCCGCACGGGAGAGGGGGCGCGTCGCGCCGTGGGTGAAGGCAATGGGAAGGCGGGCAGCCCGCGCACGCAAGCTCGGTGCGCTCGCCCGGCAGAGAAACCCTAGGGAGCGGACACCGTGGACTTCACCCTCTCCCAGTCCCAGACCCACTGGCTGACCCGCGTCCGCGCCTTCATCGCCGACGCGATCCTGCCGGCCGCCGCCGCGGTGTCGGCCGAGCGCGCCGCGAGCCGCGAACCCTCTCCCACGATGGAGCGGCTGAAGGAGAGGGCCCGGGCCGAGGGCCTGTGGAACCTGTTCCTGCCGCCCTCCGCCGAGCACGACACCGACGCCTATCGCGGCGCCGGCCTGACCAACCTCGACTACGCGCTGTGCGCCGAAGAGATGGGCCGGGTCGGGATCGCCTCGGAGGTGTTCAACTGCGCGGCGCCCGACACCGGCAACATGGAGGTGCTGCACCGCTACGGCACCGCGGCCCAGAAGGACCGGTGGCTGAAGCCCCTGATGGCGGGTGAGATCCGCTCGGCCTTCCTGATGACCGAGCCGGAGGTCGCCTCCTCGGACGCCACCAACATCAGCACGTCGATCCGCCGCGACGGCGACCACTACGTCGTCGACGGCCGCAAATGGTGGTCGACCGGCGTCGGCGACCCGCGCTGCAAGATCGCGATCCTGATGGGCAAGACCGACCCGGAGGCCCCCCGCCACCGGCAGCAATCGCAGATCCTCGTTCCCATGGACACGCCCGGGGTCCGGGTGGAGCGCCTGCTCCCGGTCTTCGGCTACGAGGACGCGCCCAAGGGCCACGGCGAGGTGGTGTTGGAAAACGTCCGCGTCCCGGCCGGGAACCTGATCCTCGGCGAGGGGCGCGGCTTCGAGATCGCGCAAGGTAGGCTCGGGCCAGGCCGCATCCACCACTGCATGCGCACCATCGGGGCGGCCGAGGTGGCGCTGGAGGCCATGGCGCGGCGGCTCGTGTCCCGGGTCGCCTTCGGCAAGCGGATCAGCGAGCAGTCGGTCTGGGAGCAGCGGGTCGCCGAGGCGCGGATCGACATCGAGATGACCCGCCTCCTCTGCCTGAAGGCCGCCGACATGATGGACAAGGTCGGCAACAAGGGCGCCAAGCTCGAGATCGCCATGATCAAGGTCGCGGCGCCGCGGGTGGCGCTCAAGGTGATCGACGACGCCATCCAGGCCCATGGCGGGGCCGGCGTCTCGGAGGATTTCGGGCTCGCGAAAATGTACGCCCATATCCGCACCCTGCGGCTCGCCGACGGGCCCGACGAGGTCCACAACCGGTCGATCGCCCGGCTGGAATTCGGGCGCTACACCAACAGAAGCGAGGCGGAGCGCGCATGAGCGACGCCGACATCTTCTCCGGCGTGAAGCCGATCGAGCCGCGCCACCGGATCGACGAGGCGCGGCTCGCCGCCTGGATGGAAGCGCATGTGCGCGGCTACGCCGGACCGCTCACCGTGCAGCAGTTCCGCGGTGGCCAGTCGAACCCGACCTACCGGCTCGACACGCCGGGCCAGGCCTACGTGGTGCGGCGCAAGCCCTTCGGCCCGCTCCTGCCCTCGGCCCACGCGGTGGAGCGCGAGTTCCGGGTGATCGGCGCCCTCTACGGCGAGGGGTTCCCGGTGCCGCGCCCCTTCGCGCTGTGCGAGGATCCCGACATCATCGGCGCGGCCTTCTACGTGATGGAGACGGTGGACGGCGCCGTGCACTGGGACGGGGCGTTGCCCGGCCTCGATCCCCACGCCCGCCACCGGCACTATGCCGGCATGATCGCGACGCTCGCCCGGCTCCACGCCATCGACCCGGAGGCTGCGGGGCTCTCCGATTACGGCCGGCCCGGCAACTACTTCGCCCGGCAGGTCGACCGCTGGACCCGCCAGTACCGCGCCGCCGAGGACGGGCGCCTGGAGGATGTCGAGCGGCTGATCGCGTGGCTGCCCCGGACGGTGCCGGAGCAGCAGGGCGCCTGCGTGGTCCACGGCGACTATCGCCTCGACAACCTGATCTTCTCCCGCGACGGCGGCGTCAGCGCGGTGCTCGACTGGGAGCTGTCGACGCTCGGCGATCCGCTGGCCGATTTCAGCTACCTGCTGATGCAGTGGGAATTGCCCGCCGACGGGCGCAGCGGGCTCGGCGGCCTCGACCTGACGGCTCTGGGCATCCCCACCCGTGACGAGGCGGTGGCGCTCTACTGCCGGGCTGCGAACCGGAAAAACCTGCCCGACCTCGACTGGTACTTCGCCTACAACCTGTTCCGGCTGGTCGGCATCCTCCAGGGCGTGGCGGCCCGCGCCAAGGCCGGCAATGCCGCGAGCGAGCACGCCGCCGCCATGGCGGCGCGCGTGCCGAAGCTCGCCGAAGCGGCCTGGCGCTTCGCCGAGCGGGCGGGGGCCTGAAGATGGAGCTGTCCGGCCGCGTCGTCGCCGTCACCGGGGCCGCGAGGGGCATCGGCCGGGCGCTCGCGGTCGCGGCCAGGGCCCGGGGCGCGACGGTCGTGGCCCTCGACCGGGACGGGGAAGGGGCGGAGGCCGTGGCGGCGGAACTCGGCGGACGGGCCTTCGCGCTCGACGTCGGCGACGCCGAGGCGGTCAGTGCGGTCCTGGCGCGCATCGAGGCCGAGACCGGGTCGATCGCGCTCTACTGTTCCAACGCGGGCATCCTGGAGCGCGACCCCGATCCGGATCTGGCCACCTCCGCCGACCCGGAGAGCTGGGCGCGCGCCTTCGCGGTGAACGTGATGGGTCACGTCCACGCCGCGCGGGTGCTGGTCCCGCTCTGGCGCGCCCGCGGCGGCGGCGCGTTCCTCGGAACGGTCTCGGCGGCCGGGCTCTTGGGCCAGATCGGCAGCGCCACCTACGGGGCGACCAAGCACGCGGCGCTCGCCTTCCTGGAGCATCTCGCGATCGCCCATGCCGAGGACGGGATCCGGGTCGCGGCCCTGTGCCCGCAGGGCGTCGACACCGCCATGCTGGGGGAAGCCAGCGCCGCGTCGCGCGACGGCGTGCTGGCGCCGGAGGCCGTGGCCGAGGCCGCGTTCGACGGGCTGGCGGCGGGGCGCTTCCTGATCCTACCGCATCCGCAGGTGGCCGAGTACGCCCGCCGCCGGGCCGAGGACCCCGAGCGCTGGCTCACCGGCATGGCGCGACTGCGCCGCTCGATGCGGGTGGGGGCGTGAGGATGGGCGGCGTCCGGCGACAGCGTCCGCGGCCGGATGCGGCGCGGGTGCCCTCTCCCGCATGGGAGAGGGGGCGCGTCGCGACCTTCCTATCCTGTGGAACGAGGATCGAAGCCGTTCGCCGCTTCATCCAGCGCGGAGCCGTGCCATGTCGCTGTTCGATCTGACCGGCAAGACCGCCCTCATCACCGGCTCGTCGCGGGGCATCGGACGGGCGATCGCCCTGCGGATGGCCGAGCACGGCGCCCGGGTGGTGATCTCGTCGCGCAAGCGCGAGGCCTGCGAGGCGGTCGTGGCCGAGATCGAGGCCGCGCACGGCGCCGGCCGCGCCGTGGCGATTCCGGCCAGCATCTCGGTGAAGGAGGAGCTGGAAACTCTGGTCGCCGAGACCGAGAGCCGGCTCGGCCCGGTCGACGTGCTGGTCTGCAACGCCGCCAGCAATCCCTATTACGGGCCGCTCGCCGACATCTCCGACGCGCAGTTCCGAAAAATCCTCGAGAACAACGTCCTGTCGAACCACTGGCTGATCCAGATGGTCGCCCCCGGCATGGTGGCGCGGCGGGACGGCGCGATCGTGATCGTCTCCTCGATCGGGGCGCTCAAGGGCTCGCCGGTGATCGGCGCCTACAACGTCTCGAAGGCCGCCGACCTCCAGCTCGCCCGCAACTACGCGGTGGAGTACGGGCCCGCCAACGTGCGGGTGAACTGCCTCTGCCCGGGGCTGATCCGCACCGACTTCGCCCGGGCGCTGTGGGAGGATCCCGAGATGCTGGCCGCCACCACGGACGCCGCGCCCCTGCGCCGGATCGGCGAGCCCGACGAGATCGCCGGCGCGGCCGTGTTCCTGGCCTCGGCGGCCGGCCGGTTCGTGACCGGCCAGGCGCTCGTGATCGACGGCGGCGTGACCATCGCCCGATGAACCCCGATCCCCGCATCCCCGCCGGCTGGCCGGCCCTGCCCTTCCGCGAGGCCGAGGTGCGGCTCACCGCCTCAGGTGGGCCCTTCGCCATCGCCACGGTGCCGATCCGGGGTGTGCCGACCCGGATCTGGGAGAAGGCACCGCCGACGCTGGGCGACCTGTTCCGGATCGCGCGCGGCCACGGGGACAAGACCTTCGTGGTCTACCAGGACGAGCGCGTGACCTTCACGGGCTTCGCCCGCGCCGCCTCCGCCCTGGCGCGGGCTCTGGTCGAGGCCGGCGTGCGCAAGGGCGACCGGGTCGCCATCGCGCAGCGCAACCTGCCCGAATGGCCGGTGAGCTATTTCGGCGCGCTGCTCGCCGGCGCCATCGCCACGCCGCTCAACGCGTGGTGGACCGGGCCCGAACTCGCCTACGGCCTGCAGCATTCGGGGGCGCGGGTGCTGATCGCCGACGGCGAGCGCTTCGACCGGATCGCCCCGCACCTGCGCGAATACCCGGCCCTGGAGCGGGTCCTCACCACCCGGACCGCGCCGGACCCCCGGGCGACGCCGCTCACCGACATCGTCGGCCGGGTCCACGACTGGGGCGCCCTCCCCGACCTGCCCACGCCGGACGTCGCCCTCGACCCGGAGGACGACGCGACCCTGTTCTACACCTCCGGCACCACCGGCAAGCCGAAGGGCGCGGTCGGCACCCACCGGGCGGCCGCTACCACGGTGATGGCCTACCCCTACTCGGCGGCGCGCAGCGCCCTGCGCCGGGGCGAGGCGCCGCCGAAGCCCGACCCGGCCGCGCCGCAGCGGGCGGCGCTGCTGGTAATCCCGCTGTTCCACGTCACCGGCTGCCACGCGAGCCTGGGGGCGGCCCTCTACGGCGGCCACCGGCTGGTGATGATGCACCGCTGGGACGCCGCCGCGGCCCTCGACCTGATCGAGCGGGAGGGCTGCACCAGCGCGGGCGGCGTGCCGACCATCGCGTGGCAGCTCGCCAGCGCGGCCCGGGAGGCCGGCCGGCCGCTGCCGACCCTCGAGGGCGTCACCTACGGCGGCGCCCCGGCCGCCGGCGACCTCGTGCGGGCGCTGGGCGAGGCCCTGCCGCGGGTCGTCCCGGGCACCGGCTGGGGCATGACCGAGACCTCGGCGACCTTCACCCACCACCAGGGCGAGGATTACCTCGCCCACCCGGAATCCTGCGGACCGCCCCTGCCGGTCTGCGAGGTGCGGATCCTCGATCCCCTCGGGCAGGATCTGCCGCCGGGCAGCGTCGGCGAGCTGTGCGTGAAGGGCCCGAACGTGGTCCGCGGCTACTGGGACGACCCGGCCGCCACCGCGGAGGTCCTCTCCGAGGGCTGGCTGCGCACCGGCGACCTCGCCCGCGCCGACGAGGAGGGCTTCCTGACCATCGTCGACCGGATCAAGGACATGCTGATCCGCGGCGGCGAGAACATCTACTGCTGCGAGGTCGAGAACGCCCTCTACGCGCACCCGGACGTGATCGACGCCGTGGTGCTGCCGGTGCCCCACCCGACGCTGGGCGAGGAGCCGGGCGCCATCGTGGTGCTGGCCGAGGGCGCCGAGACCGACCCGGAGGCGATCCGCGCCTTCGCGGCCGAGCGGCTCGCGGCGTTCAAGGTGCCGGTGCGGATCGAGATCTGGGACGGGCTCCTGCCCCGCAATCCCGCCGGGAAGATCCTGCGGGCGCCCCTGCGGGCGGTGTTCGCGGCGGGCTCAGCTCAGAACGGCTCGCCCTCGTCGTCCGGGCGATAGACCCGCAGGGTCCGGCCGTCGGGGAACTGCACCGTCCGGCGGTGGACCACGACGTAGCCGGCGGCCTGGGCGCTGCTCAGGCGGTCGAGGCGGTCGTCGGTGTAGCCCTGGGTGTAGCCCTGGGCGTAACCCGGCTCGTAGCCGTAGCCCGGCCCGTAATTGTAGGCCCGGTAGCGGGCGTAGCCCTCCGGGGGCGGCGGCGCGGCGGCGACGGCCTGCGGGGCGGCCCGGACGGACCGGACCGGTGCCGCGGCGACGCGGGACCGGCGCGGCGCGGCGGCGATCCGCTTGGGCGCCACCGCCGCGCGGGCGGCCTTCCGCTCCGGCGCGCGCCGTACCGCCACGGCCTTCCGCCGGGCGGTGGCCGGCCGGGTCTCGGTCGCGGCGGCCGGCGTCCCGGTTGGAGTCGCGGCGGACGGCGCCGGCGGGGCGGCCTTCGTGTCCGTGGCCGGCGCCTTCGGGGACCCGGCCTTGTGGGCCGGCGGATCCGTCCATGTCGTGGCGACGGATTCGGCGGAGGCGCCGCCGATCCCGAGGACCAGCATGAGGGCGGCGAGGCTCGTTCGCGCACCGTGCGGCATGGCGCCCTCCTGTCATCGCGGGGTTTCGGACAGATCCGCGGAGCAGCGCGACAATAGATCGAACCGCTGCGCAGGGGAATCGCGTCGCTGCATTTCCACCAGGATCGCCGAAACACGTTTAATACGGATGACGCTCGGCGCCGGACGCGGCCGGGCCGTCCGACGACCGGTCGCGGGGTACGGCGCGCGACGTGCCCCGCGACGTGCCCCGCGCCATCCCCCGCGACGTGCCCCGCGACGAGAGCCCGCGGAACCCGCGGCGCCGCGCGCGGTTGCCCCGCCATGTCCGCCCCTGCCGATGCGTCCTCCGGCCCCCCGCCCGGCCTGCGGGTGAGCGTCGATCTCAACCTGTGCCAGGCCTATGCCCAGTGCTGCTACGCGGCGCCGCGGCACTTCCGCATCGAGGGGCACGAGGCCCTGTTCTACGATCCCGCCCCCGCCGCGCGGGACCGGGACGACATCGAGCGGGCGCGCGTCGCCTGCCCGGTCCAGGCGATCCGGGTCGAGGATCCGGAGCGGGGCGCCTGATGGCGCGCGATTCCGAGCGCGTCCTGATCGTCGGCGCCGGCCTCGCGGCCCTGCGCGGGGCCGAGGCCCTGCGCGAAGCGGGCTTCTCCGGCGCGCTGACGATCGTCGGCGACGAGCCGCACCGGCCCTACGACCGGCCGCCGCTCTCGAAGCACGTCCTCACCGGCGCGATCCCCGCGGAGGCCACGACCCTGCCGGGGGTCGGCGCCCTCGCGGCGGAGTGGCAGCTCGGCAGCGCGGCGCGGCGCCTCGACCGGCAGGCGCGCACGGTCGGCCTCGCGGACGGGCGGATCCTCCCCTACGACCGCCTGCTCATCGCCACCGGCACCCGCGCCCGGCCCTGGGCGAACCCGCACGAGGGCCGCCTCGCCGGCGTCTTCACCCTGCGCGGGCGGGACGACGCCGCCGCCCTGCGGCGGGCGCTGGCCGCCGGCCCCAACCACGTGCTGGTGATCGGCGCCGGCTTCATCGGCTGCGAGGTCGCGAGCCTGTGCCGGCAGCTCGACTTGCCGGTCACCCTGGTCGAGCCCGGCCCGACGCCGCTGGCCCGCATCCTCGGCAGCACCGTCGGGGCGTTCATTGGCGCGATCCACGAGGGCCACGGGGTCGCGCTGCGCTGCGGCCGCGAGGTCGAGTGGCTGGAGGGTCGGGACGGCCGGCTGGTGCGCGCCCACTTGGTCGACGGCAGCAGCCTCGCGGCCGACGTCGCCGTCATCGCCCTGGGGGCCGTGCGCAACACCGAGTGGCTCGACGGGTCCGGCCTGTCGGCGGATCCGGGCGGGGTCGATTGCGACGCGCGCGGCCACGTCCTCGATACCGAGGGCCGGCCCGACCCGCACATCGCCGCCGCCGGCGACGTGGCGCGCTTTCCCCACCCCCTCTACGACGGCCGGCGCGTCGCCCTGGAGCACTGGAGCCACGCGGTGGCGCAGGGCGTCCATGCCGGCCGTCTGCTCGCCGGCGCGGAGCCTGAAGTCCCTTACGGCGCCCTGCCGACCTTCTGGTCGACGCAGGGCGACCTCGTGGTGAAATCCGTCGGCCTGACCGAGGGCGCCGACGCGGTGGCGATCACACAGGGCGATCCGGCGGCCGGCCGCTTCGTCGCCACCTACGGCCGCGACGGGCGCTGCATCGCGGCGGTCGCGGTGGATTCCGCCCGCTGGCTGCCGGCCCATGCCGAGCTCGTGGAGGCTCGCGCGCCGTTCCCGCCCGAGGACGCCGCGACCGACCGGCCGAAGCGCGTCACGGTCCACGAGCCGGGCTTTCCGTAACGCGTCGGGAAACGGAACCGGCCCATCGGGCGAAGCCTTTGTCGTTGCAGCATCTTTCCCGAGGGCCGGTGGCCGCCATCCGGGTCGATGCGTGAAGGAGACCGCATGCCCGACGCCACCCTCCTCGACCAAGTCAAGGACTTCGCCAACCGGCCGAACCCCTACCCGGTCTACGCGAAGCTGCGGGAGAATCCCGTCTCGCGCCAGGACGACGGCACCGAGGCGGGCACCTGGGTGGCGGCGACCCACGGCACCATCGCGCGCCTGCTGCAGGACCCGCGGGTCAGCTCCGAGACCCTGCCCCCGGCCGACCGGCCGCGCACCGGCAATCCCCTCACCGACCTGATCGTCAAGCCGCTCAAGGACTGGATGATGGACCGGCACCGGGTCTTCATCTTCCGCGACCCGCCGGACCACGACGCCCTGCGCTCGGCGGTGATGCACCAGTTCTCCCGCGAGCGCGTCCAGGCGATGCGCGCCCGCTCCGACCGGCTGGTGGCCGACCTGCTCAACGAGAAGTGCGGTGCCCGGGAGATCGACGCAGTCGACGACCTCGCCTACCCGCTGCCCGTGACGGTGATCTGCGAGCTGTTCGGCGTGCCCCGAGAGGACGAGCCGAAATTCCACGGCTGGGCGACGCAGCTCGCCACCGCGCTGGAGCCCGACAGCCTGTCCGACCCCGAGATCCGCGCCGCGAACAGCCGGACCTTCGACGCGATCGGCGGCTACATGGGCGACCTGATCAGGGAGAAGCGCAGGCACCCGCAGGACGACATGCTGTCGGGCCTCGCCAACCACGCCACCCCGGCCGGCGTGAAGATGGGCGATTACGACCTGATCGCCACCTCGATCCTGATGCTGGTCGCCGGGCACGAGACCACCGTGAACCTGATCACCAACGGCCTGCTGACCCTGCTGCGGCATCCGGACGAGCTGGAGCGCCTGCGTCAGGACCCGCTCCGGGCCCCGCGGCTGATCGAGGAACTGCTCCGCTACGAGCCGCCGGTGCAGTTCCGGACGCGGCGGACGCTGTCGCCCATCGACATCGCCGGGGTCACGATCCCCGAGGGGGCCGATCTCGTGCTGCTGCTGGCCTCCGGCAACCGCGACGCGGCCGTCTTCCCCGATCCCGATCGGTTCGACCCGGACCGCAGCGGGATCCGCCATCTCGGCTTCGGCGGCGGCCTGCACTACTGCGTGGGCGCGCCGCTGGCCCGGTTCGAGGCCGAGGCGGCGCTCACCGCCCTCGCCCGCCGGCTGAAGGCGCCGCGCCTGGTCGAGGACCCGCCACCCTACCGGCCGGGCGCCGCCCTGCGCGGCCCGGAGCACCTGCGGGTGGCGATCGACGGGATCGCCTGAGCCGCGGGCGGACCGGACGGCCAACCCGAGCATCGATGAGACCGCCGACGCGACGAAGACGAAAGTCCGTCGCCGTAAAGTTGTTTGCCTCGCTAAAGTCGCGATCGTCCGGCCTGGTTACGCTGGAGACGGAACCGGCGGGTTGAGACGATGGCTCAGGGGTTTGCGCGCGCTGCATCGCTGGCGCGCACGGTGGGGACCACGGTGCGCAACCTCGCCCTCGGGCGCGACGACGTCCCGCCCCTCGCGCCCCACCTGCCGCCCGCGCCGTCCCACACGGTCGACGCCGACATTCCGGTCGATATCGGCTGCATCAAGGTGTTCCGGGCCGAGAGCTTCCCGGAATCCGGGCCGAGCCCCTGGCTCGATCAGCCCGACGCCCTCGACATCGTCGCGCGCCGCGTCGCGCGCCGGGAGATCACGCCCCGGCAGGCCGAGATCTGCCGGTCCTGGGTGGAGCACGGCTACTACGTCCTGCGCGGCGCGATCGATCCCGACACGATCGACGAGGTCTGGGCCGCCTACGAGGCCGCGATCGCCGGCGGCGACCTGACCCTCGCCCCCGAGAAGGCGGCGCCGGACGATCCCCATCCGGGCCGCTACCTCAACCCGCACCTGAAGGTCGAGGCGATCGACCGGCTGCTGAAGCACCCCGTGCTGATGAACTTCAGCAGCATGGTGCTGGGCCGCCCCGCGATCCCGTTCCAGACCATCGCGTCCCACAAGGGCAGCCAGCAATCCGAGCACTCGGACTCGATCCACATGACGACCTACCCGCTCGGCTACCTGGCCGCCTGCTGGGTCGCCATGGAGGACATCCACGCGGATGCGGGGCCGCTGGTCTACTATCCCGGCACCCACCGCCTGCCGTACCTGTTCAGCCACGACGTCGGCATCACCACGGACGAGTTCCGCGAGCGCGGCTACGGTGCCTATTCCGAGCGCTACGAACCGGCGATCAAGCAGGAGATCCGGGAGCACGGGGCGACGCCGGCCTACTTCACGGCGCGCAAGGGCGACGTGCTGTTCTGGCACGCGAACCTGCTGCACGGCGGTTCCGCGCGGGCCGACATGCAGCGCTCCCGCAAGGCCCTGGTGCACCACTACTTCGCGGAAGGCTGCATCTGCTACCACGACCTCTCGGCGACGACGTCGGCGGTGCACGGCCCCGTCGAGAGCCTGCCGACCTGCGGCGCGTCGAGCCCCGACATCGCGGTGCGCGAGCGGATCAGCCTGTAAGGGCGGGGTCGCCGGGCGGTCCGGCGACCCCGCCCTCAGGCGGCCTTCACGGCGGCCAGGAAGGTCGTGACCTCCTGGCCGAGGCTCGTCGAGTAGCGGGCCAGCTCCTGCGCGGCGCTGAGCACCTGGTCGGAGGCCGCGCCGGTCTCGCGGGCCGCCTGCCGGACGTCGGCGATGTCGGTGCTCACCGCCTGGGTGCCCTGCGCCGCCTGGGTGACGTTGCGGACGATCTCGCTCGTCGCCGCGCCCTGCTCCTCCATGGCGGCGGCCACGCTGAGCGCCACCGTGCGCATCTCGTCGATCGTGCCGCCGATCGTCCGCATCGACTCGACCGCCTGGCGGGTCTCGTTCTGGATGGCGGCGATCTGCGTCGCGATGGTCTCGGTCGCCCGGGCCGTCTGCGAGGCCAGCGCCTTCACCTCGCCCGCCACCACGGCGAAGCCCTTGCCGGCCTCGCCGGCGCGCGCGGCCTCGATGGTGGCGTTGAGGGCCAGCAGGTTGGTCTGCCCGGCGATCCCGGCGATCAGGCCCATCACCTCGCTGATCTGGTCCGTGCCGCGGGCGAGCACCTGCATCAGGGCGTTGGTCTGGGCCACGTCCGTGCCGGCCCGGTCGGCCATCGCGGAAGACTGGGCGACGCGGGACGCGATCTCGTTGATCGAGGCGGCCATCTCCTCGCTGGCCGCCGCCACGGTCTGCACGTTGCTGGAGGTCTGCTCGGAGGTCGCGGCGACGCGCACCGACTGGTCGGTGGTCCGCGCGGCGGTGCGCGTCATCTCCCGGGCCGTGGCCTCCATCTCCACCGCTGCCGCCGACAGGCCCTGCGTCAGCGCGCTGACCTGCGCGTCGAACCGGGCGGTGACCGTGTCGAGCATCTGGGCGCGGCGCATCTTCGCGTCGTTCTCCGCGACGGCGGCCGCGTCGGCGGCGCGCTTGGCGATCAGGGCGTCCTTGAACACCTGGACGGCGCGCGCCATGGCGCCGACCTCGTCGCCGCGGCGCTGGTCGGCGACCGTCACCGCGAGGTCGCCGTCCGCTAGGCCGCGCATCGCCGCGGTCAGGCGGGTGATCGGGCGCGACAGGCCGTTGCCGACGAGCAGGAGCAGCGCCAGGATCGGCAGGGCGAGGCCGGCGGACCAGAGGCCGATGGTGATCGCGCGGTCGCGCACGGCCGCGTGGACGTCGTCCCGGTACAGGCCGGTGGCGACGATCCAGCCCCACGGCTTGAACATCTGCACGCTCGCGACCTTCTCCACCGGCACGGACCCGCCGGGGCGCGGCTTCATGTAGTCGACGAAGCCGGAGCCGTCGCGCTTGGCGGTCTCGACCATCTCGGCGAAGTAGCGCTTGCCGCCGGGGACGTCGGTCTGGTCCACCACCTGCTTGCCGACGTTCTTGGCGTTGAAGGCGTTGGCGATCAGGTGGCCCCGGTCGTCGAGGACGAAGAAGTAGTCCTCGCTGCCGAAGCGCAGGGCGGTGATCGCCGCGAGCGCGGCCTTCTGCGCGTCGGCGACGGGCATCTGGCCTGTCCGGGCCTGCGCCTCGTAGTGGACGAGCAGGCTCTGCGCGACCTCGGTCAGGCGCTTGGTCATCAGCGCGCGGTCCTCGAGCGCCGAGCCGCGCATGTCGAGGAAGCTCAGGGCGCTGAGGGCGCCGATGGCCAGGAGCACCAGGGCCATCACGGCCGCGAGCTTGTGGCGAAGCCGGAGATCGGCGAGGCGCTGCCACGGCGCGGCACGGTCGGCGGGCGGGCGGCTGGTCTGCGTGGGGGTCATCCGAGCACCGGAACAGGGAGCCTGCGGCCGGCGGGGACTCGCCGTGGGCGCCGTACGGGCTCAACCTCGTGCATTCGGGTTAGTAAATCGCAAAGACCTGCGGCCGTTCGCCGGCAGTCAGTGGGTGAATATCGATGTCAAGTCATTGAATGCGATACAGTCTACAGCTTTACATGGATCAATATCGGGATCGGGCCGGGGCTTTTGAGGGCCCGCAGCTAGGCGCTCACGCTGTAGTGGATCGGCTTGAAGCTGCCGTTGTTCGACTGCAGGGCCGAGCAGGCGGTGAGCCCGATGATCAGGTCGGTCTCGGCCACGAACACGATCCGGTCCCCCGCCCGGCTGAGGGGCGGCGCCACGGTGAGCGCCCCGGTCGCGCCGTCGATCGGCACGTTCATGAAGCAGTTGAACGCCACCGGGATCGCGTCCGGCGCGATGCCGTAGGGTGCGAGCGCCGCCGCGAGGTTGCCGAAGCAGCCGCGATGCGGGTTCGCGTCGCCGTAGATGATGCGGAACGTGTCGGCCGAGCACGGCGTCAGCAGGAAATCGTGCCGGCCGACCGTATCCTCGAGGATCCGCAGCAGGATCTTCGAGCGGTTCGAGTAGAGCGGGTCGCCGGTGGTGAGGTAGATCCGGCTGGCGTAGTCGAGGGTCCGGCCCGACGAGATCACCTCTCCCGTATCGTGGCGGTTGAAGGCGAGGAGGTCGGCCACCTGCTCCCCGCACGGGTCGATCACCGTGAGGCGCTGGCCCCGGTCGAGCGTGAAGGCGACGCCGGAGCGCGGCGCGATCGTCTGCACGTCGGCCTGGCACAGGGTGGGTTGGCACATGGGGGTGGCTCGCTCCGTACTGGGGACCGGATCCGACCGGCTCAGGCGCCGCTGCCCGGCAGCCCGCAATCGAAGGGCAGGGCCGGCGGGTTCCAGTCCCGGGCCTCCGGGGCCGGCGCCGGTCGGCCCTTCATCGGGCAGCGCCAGTCCGCGTCGACCGCGCGGCCGCTGTACTGGCGCGCCTCCGAGGCCTCGCCGTGGCGCGCCAGCATCGGGTTCACGCTGCCAGCGAGGGCCTCGTCGCGCTCCAGGATCGCGGCGCGCAGCTTCTCGTAGCGTCCCTCCGCCCGCAACCGCTCGAACTGCGCGTGCAGGTTGAAGACCAGGACCGGCGACGAGAAGCGCCGCGCCGGCCGGCTCGCCTGCGGGTGCAGCCCGACGACGAAGAACGCCTCGCCGCCGAAGCTCAGGGAGAAGTGCGGGTTGTCGGGATCCTCGGCCACGCGGGCATCGTGGGGCTGGCCGAGCCAGGCGTCCTTGTCGGTCAGGGATTGCGCGCGCGCCCAGAGGTTGTGCTCGAACGCCTCCTCCGAGAGGTCGCCCGGCCCCTCGAACACGACCGCGAAGCTCTGGAACAGGTCGGGCTGCGCCCGGTACTGCGCCACGAAGGCGAGCAGCGCCGGGTAGATCCGCATGTCGTCCCAGCCCGAGGTGATGTCCCGGGCCACCACGATCCGCATCCGCCCGCGGGACAGGGCCGACTTGGCGCCCACGCAGGGGAAGGGCGGGTTCCGGATGAAGTCGCGGAAGGCCTCGGCACGGGGGTGCTCTCGGTCGTCGCGGGGGAGATGCATGCAGGGCCTGCCCGGTCTCTGCGCGGCCGGCCTCCACGCGAGGCGGCCGCTGTTCGGGACTCCGGGAACACCACCGCGAGGCCACTGTTCCGTCCTGCGACAGGTCGTCCGGGGGATAAGGTGAATCCGGTCGCGTGTGATCAAGATCTGTGCGGATGGACAGCCAATATTCCGTGGATCAGCGCCAGCGAATAAACATAGGTTAAGGCCGGAAAGACTCCTGGTGCCGGCGGTGTGCCGGCGCTGTGCTGCCACGCGCGGCCTCTGCACTGGGTCGTCCCAGCGCGCGAGCGGCTCATCCCCGGCCGGCCCGCCGCGCCCGGTGCCGCGTCGCCGCCGCGGCCCCGAAGGCCTCGAACAGCGTGCGGTTGATCGGGTTGGCCGCCGGATCGTGCTCGGCGTGCCACTGGACGCCCAGCGCGAAGCCCGCCGCGTCGCGGACGCGGATCGCCTCGACCGTGTCATCCTCGGCGAGGCCCTCGATCACGATCCGGCCGCCCGGCTCCAGGATGCCCTGGCCGTGCAGGGAGTTCACCCGGATCGTCTCGCGCTCCAGGAGGCGGGCGAAGGCGCCCCCGGGCGTCAGCCGGACCTCGTGACGGTCGGCGAAGATCAATTCCAGGTCCGGGTGGATCTCGCCGTTCGCGAGGCGCGGCATGCGGTGGTTGAGCCGGCCCGGCAGATCGCGGATCTCCGGGTGCAGGCTGCCCCCGAAGGCGACGTTCATCTCCTGGAAGCCGCGGCAGATGCCGAACAGCGGCACGCCCCCCGCCACGCAGGCCTCGATCAGGGGCAGCGCCACGGCGTCGCGATCCTCGTCGTAGGGCTCGTGCGCCGCGCAGGGCTCGGTGTTGAAGCGCGCCGGATGGACGTTGGCGCGGCCCCCCGTGAGCAGGACGCCGTCCACGGTGTCGAGGAGGTCCCCGAGGTCGGTGATCGTCGGGACGGCGGCGAACATCAGCGGCAGGGCGCCGGCCACCGCGGCGACCGCCCGCATGTTGTTCTCGCCGACGATCTGCGCCGGGAAGCGGCTGTCGATCAGGCGCGCGTTGCCGATGACGCCGATCACGGGTCTCGCCATCGTTCCGGCCGCTCCTCGATCCTGCCCTGCCCGCCGCGGCAGGCTCTACGACCCACGCAAGGCCGGCGCCAGTCCCGTCCGGCTCACGGCGGCGACAGAACGCCCGCGTCCGAAGCCTCGGCGCGGAGGACCTCGGCCACGCGCTCCGGCGCCTCCTCGTGGGCGAGGTGGCCCAGCCCCCGGATCAGGCGGACGCGGGCGTCGGGCATGCGGTCGCGCAGGGCGAAGGCGGTGTCCGGCAGGATGGCCTTGTCGTCGCCGCCGACGATCAGCAGGGTCCGGGTGGCGAGGCCGGGCAGCGCCCGGTGCAGCCCGGCGAGATCCCAGTTCGCCATCATGCCCAGCGCCCCGCGGACATGGCCGGCCCGGGCGAAGAGCCGCCGGTAGAGGTCGACCCCCTCCGGGTCGAGGCGCGAGCCGGTCCCCTCGATCAGGCGCTTGGCCGCGGACCGGTCCGCCGTCCAGGCGAAGATCCGGGGGGTGAAGGGGTTGAGGAACAGGAGGCGCGCCATGCTGGGGAACAGCAGGTTCGCCGCCCCCGGCAGCGGCGCGAGAGCGCCGTTGAACGCCGCCAGCAGCCGGGGCGCGATGGTGCCGTCGAGGCACATCCGCGCGAGGACGGCGGCGCCGGCCGAGTGGCCCGCCGCCAGGACCGGCGGCCGGCCGAGCGCCGCAACGAGGCCCGCCACGGCCCGGGCCATGCCGGGCAGCGACAGGTCGGCGTCGGGCAGCGGGTCCGTGAAGCCGTGGCCCGGCAGGTCCGGGGCGATCACGGAGAAGTCGCGCGCGAGGAGCGGCGCCAGCCCGCGCCACGAATGCGTGGCCGCCCCGGTCCCGTGCAGGAGCAGCAGCATCGGGGCGTCCGGAGGCCCGTATTCCTGGACGTGCCAGCGGAGGCCGGCCGCCTCCACGAAGCGGCTGGCCTCCCGATGGGGCCAGTCCCGGCCCTCCACGGCCCAGTCGGGCCGGTCCGCGTCGAAGCCGGTCAGCATGCGCGCGTATCCTGCACTGCGGCATGGCCGGACGATCCAGGGGCGACGGCGGCGCTATCGTTCATGGCCGGAAGTATTTCGTAACACTGAACAATCCTATGCGGCGGCCGCATGCCACCGGTGAGCGGAGACCGATTGCTGCGCTGCAACAGCAACGGCATATCTCGGGCGAGCAAGAACAAGACGCGTCCACCAACTCCGGAGAAGGTCATGATCCTCTTCACCTCCTCGACCCAGAACATCGCCGCTCCGGTCTCCGGCGGCTGGAGCCTCAAGGCCATCGTCCGCGAGATGCTGAGCTCCTGGCTCGCCCACCACCAGCGCCTCGCCGACAGCGGCATCGGCGGCGACCTCTGACACCCTGTCGCGGGGGTGACGGGTGCGGCGCTCAGAGCGCCGCCCGCACCGCCGCGCTGAGCTGACCGGCCTCGGCCCGGGGTAGCTTCAGGTAGCGGGCGCCCATCGCGTCCGCCACAGAACGGGCCTCGTCGCCCCGCGTGCCGGTATCGACCACGAGGGCCGGCAGCCCGGCCGCACGCAGGGCTCGGGCCGCCTGCAGCGCCTCCGCGCCCGCCCGGGCCCGTCCCCCCTCCCCCGACCGCGCGACGTTGGCGCGCCCGTCGGTCAGCAGCACGATTGCCGGCCGGCTGCCGCCGCGGCGCACGCCCAGCGCCACCGCGACCGCGGCGTCGATCCCCGCCGCGAGCGGCGTCCCGCCTCCGCCCGGCAGTCCCGAGAGCCCGCGCTTGGCCCGGGTGAGCGACCGGGTCGGCGGCAGAACGAGATCCGCGCCGGTGCCGCGGAACGCCACCAGCGCCACCCGGTCCCGCCGGACATAGGCCTCCGCCAGCAGCAGCTCGACCGCGCCCTTGGCCTCCGCCAGCCGCTCCAGGGCGGCCGAGCCCGAGGCGTCCACGCAGAACACCGTGGTGGTCTCGGTCCGCTGCTTGAGGATCCGGATCCGCAGATCGTCCCGCCGCACCACGATGCGGCGCGTCTCTCCTTCTACTCTGCGGACGGCCTGCCAGGGCGCCGCCGCCCGCAGAGTGGCGAGCAGGTCGAGCCGTCCCCGCCGCGGGTCGCCCCGCCGGCTGCCCACGGGGCGGCCGGTGCGGGCCGAGGCCGCCTGCCCGACCCGGCCGGCCTTCGCGGCCGGGAGACGCTGCGCGCCCGCCAGAAGCTGGTCGAGGAGGTTCGGCGGGATCGCGGCGCGCACCGCCTCCAGCACGACGTCGTCGGGCGCCTCTGCGGCCGGACCCGACGCCTCCTCCGCGTCGTTCGGCTCGGGCGGCTCCGCCGGCGCCTCCGCGGTCTCGGGGGCGGGCTGCTCCGGTGCGGGCAGGCGCGTCGCCCGCGGCGCCAGGACGAGGCGCCCGGCCGCCACGATCGCCCCCTGGCCGATCGGCCCGTCTCCCGCGAGGGCGCGCGCCACGCGCGCCGCCAGGATCGGGCCGCGCAGCGACGCGATCCCGAAGGCCTCGGCCAGGGCGCAGAGGCTCCCGACCGGGTCGGGCTCCGGCGCGCCCGGGGCGGGTTCCGGCTCGGCCGCCGCGGCGTCCGCGAGGCCGAGCCCGCTCAGGTCCAGCCGGAAGGCGAGGCGATCGGCCAGCGCCTCGGCGACCGTCTCGTCCGCCACGCCCTCGTCGAGGAGGATCAGGCCGAACCGGGCGCCGCGGTCCGAGACCGTGCCGGTGTCGAGGGCGGCGGCGAGCCGCGACGCGGTGCCCGGAGGCAGACGCTCGGCCATGGGGACGACGACGATCCCGCCATCGGCCTCCGCCAGCAGGCCGGCCCGCGCGACGGGGCGGCCCGCCGCCAGGGTCGCGGCGAGATCCAGGCCGCCGAGCAGGCCGTCGTCGCCGATGCCGGGCGGCAGGCGCCGCCAGGGCGTTCCCGGGGGCAGCGCCGCCCGCACGCTGTCGAGCCAGCGCTCGCGCACGGGCCCGGCGGGGGCCCGCAGCACCGCGCCGCCGAGCCCGTGCGGGTTCGCGGCGAGAAGCCGGGCGGCCAGGCGGGCATCGGCCCAGGCGCAGGTCGGTGTCCCTCCCTGCTCTGCGGGACGGCGATGCTCAGGCATCGGCTCGAGCGGGGCGCGACAGGGCCCCGCTCCCGAGCGGGTGCCGAGGGTCAGACACGTCCATCGGACCCCGACGCGGGCGACGGAGCGCGACCGGCCCCCTCTCCCGGGCGGGAGAGGGTCGGGGTGCGGGATGCGGAGTTCCAGGACTGAGCAGACGCGCGCGACGCGTTCGGGCCGAGCCTCGTCCGGCCGGTCCCCGTCCTCCACCCTGTCCCTCGCCCGCACGGGAGAGGGGCCCCGCGCTCCGTTCCGCGCCGACTCGGCCGGAGCCGCGCGATGAACGCCCTCGCGCTCGGGGCGCGCGCAGCGGCGCCGTCACGCGAAGACCTCCGCCAGCGCCCGCTCCACCCGGGCGGTGGATCCGGATTCGTCGAGCGGGTTGCGCCGCAGCCGGTGGCGCAGGGCGGCCGGGGCGATGCGCCGGAGGTGATCGTCGGTGACCATCGCGGCGCCGTCGAGCGCCGCGAGCGCCCGGGCCGTGCGCATCAGGGTCAGTTCCCCGCGCAAGCCATCCGTCCCGAGGGCGAGGCAGAGCCGCGCGGCGCGCTCCAGGGCGGCATCCGGCACGGTGACCGATGGCAGGCGCTCCCGTGCCAGCAGGATTCTTTTTTGAATCTTTCGCTCTTCGCCTTCACGGGCAGCACAGAACCCCTCCGGGTCGCGCTCGTAGGCGTCGCGGGCGCGCACCACCGCGATGCGGGTGGGGATGTCCCTCGGCGTCGCGACCTCGCAGGCCAGCCCGAACCGGTCGAGGAGCTGCGGCCGCAGCTCCCCCTCCTCCGGGTTGCCGGAGCCGACGAGGACGAACCGCGCCGGGTGGCGGAGCGACAGGCCCTCGCGCTCGACCGTGTTGACGCCGGAGGCCGCCACGTCGAGCAGGAGGTCCACGAGGTGGTCCTCGAGGAGGTTGACCTCGTCGATGTAGAGGAAGCCGCGGTTGGCGCGGGCCAGCAGCCCCGGCTCGAAGGCCTTCACGCCGGCGCCGAGCGCCCGCTCCAGGTCGAGGGTGCCGACCACCCGGTCCTCGGTGGCGCCCAGCGGCAGGTCCACCACCGGCACCGGTTTTTTCTCGGACTTTCTCCGCGCGCCCGGCAGGCTCGCGCAGTGCGGACAGGATTCTGCGGGACTTTCGGGATCGCAATTGTACGGGCAGCCGACCACCGCCCGCATCGGCGGCAGCAGGGCGGCCAGCGCCCGGATCGCCGTGGACTTGCCGGTGCCGCGGTCGCCGAAGACCAGCACGCCGCCGACCGCCGGGTCCACCGCCGCGATCAGCAGCGCCTGGCGCATCTCGTCCTGGCCGACGATGGCCGAGAAGGGGAAGGTGGGCACGCGATGACTCGATGCTGCGGGGGCATCCAACCCACCCCCTCATCCTGAGGTGCCGCAGCGTAGCGGAGGCCTCGAAGGAGGTCTCCAGAAGACGTGCGATGGCTGGAGCCCTCCTTCGAGGCCCGCTGACGCGGGCACCTCAGGATGAGGGCGAAGGTGGGAGAAGGGAACCCCCGCCCGCGCTTACTCCGCCGCCTTCTGCCGGAGCCCGATCCGGCCCCAGATCGTGGTGAGCGCCTCGACCAGATGGGCGATGTCGGCGTCGGTGTGCAGCGGCGACGGGGTGATCCGCAGGCGCTCGGTGCCGCGGGCGACCGTCGGGTAGTTGATCGGCTGCACGTAGATGCCGAACTCGTCGAGCAGGGTGTCGGAGATCCCCTTGCAGAGCACCGGATCGCAGACCATCACCGGCACGATGTGGCTGTCGTTCGGCATGGTCGGGATGTCGGCGGCCTCCAGCGCCTGCCGGACCTTCGCCACCCGCTCCTGATGCCGGGCCCGCTCGACGCCGCTCTCCTTGAGGTGGCGGATCGACGCCGCCGCGCCCGCCGCGACGGCCGGCGGCAGCGAGGTGGTGAAGATGAAGCCCGACGCGAAGCTGCGCACGAAGTCGCAGAGTTTTTCCGACGCCGTGATGTAGCCGCCGTGCACCGCGAAGGCCTTGCCGAGCGTGCCCTCGATCACGTCCAGCCGGTGGGCGACGCCGTCCCGCTCCGAGATGCCGCCGCCGCGTGCGCCGTAGAGGCCGACCGCGTGGACCTCGTCCAGGTAGGTCAGCGCCCCGTGGGCCTCGGCCACGTCGCAGATCTCGGCGATCGGCGCGATGTCGCCGTCCATCGAGTAGACCGACTCGAAGGCCACCAGCTTCGGCCGGGCGGGATCGACCAGCGCGAGCTTGCGGTTCAGGTCCTCCGGGTCGTTGTGGCGGAAGATGTGGCGCTCGGCCCGCGAGAACCGGATCCCCTCGATCATCGAGGCGTGGTTCTCGGAATCGGAGAAGACCGCGCAGTTCGGCAGGCGCGACGCGAGGGTCCCCAGCGCCGCCCAGTTCGACACGTAGCCGGAGGTGAACAGCAGGGCCGCCTCCTTGCCGTGGAGGTCGGCGAGCTCGCGCTCCAGCAGCACGTGGTAGTGGTTGGTGCCCGAGATGTTCCGGGTGCCGCCGGCGCCCGCGCCGCAGCGGTCGATCGCCTCGTGCATCGCCCCGGTGACGGTCGGGTGCTGGCCCATGCCGAGATAGTCGTTGGAGCACCAGACCGTCACGGGCCGGGTGCCGGCCGCGTGGTGGTGGGTGGCGTGCGGGAAGTTGCCCGCGTGGCGCTCGAGGTCGGTGAAGACCCGGTAGCGGCCCTCGCGGTGGAGCCCGGCGATCTCAGCCCCGAAGAAGGTCTCGTAATCCATGTCGCCTCTCCCCGAACAAATCCTGCGGGTTGATCCCGCCTGTGACACCGGACTTCGCACAAGACCAGTTCCAGATTGGTGGACGTGCGTCGCCCGCTCGTGATCCCTCGGCCTACATGTGGTCCGGCGGCCCGGCCGCTTCCCCGGGCGCCCGGGCCGGCAGGCTCCAGCGCCACAGCTCCGCCGAGGGCAGCGGCAGCATCAGGAACCAGTGCTCCAGGGTGGCGAGCGCGGTCAGCGTCGCCAGGACCGTGAAGCCGATCAGCTCGTGCTCCAGCAGGTCGGCACCCAGCGCCGCGCGCCCGAGCAGGGCCGCCGCGATGGTCCCGAGGCTCACCGAGACCGGGAACAGCAGGTTCATCGGCTTCCGGGACAGGTAGCAGGCGAGGTAGCCGAGATGGTCCGGCAGGAACTCGGCGTGGAGGTTGCGCACCCCCAGGAACAGGTTGAGCCGCGCCGACAGGTTCATCACCACCAGCGTGCCGTAGGTCCACAGGGCGAAGCGGTTGGGGCTGCCCCAGACCAGCGCCAGGATCGCGAGGCCGCCGACCACGATGGCGAATTCGTGCCACAGGCTGGTGGCGAGCGCGGCGAAGAACCGGTCGAGCCCGCGCACGCTCGGCGCGCAGGCGACGGGCCGCGGGCCCGACAGGAAGCCCATGTAGTAGCTCATCTCCTGCCAGCCCCAGACGACGAGCGCCGCCGTGAAGGCCGTGTAGGCCCCCGTGGCGCTCGTGTCGGCGGCGCTGGACCGGATCGCCACCAGGGCGCCGGCGAGCAGGAGGGTCGCCCCGGCCATGCTCCACGGATGCGTCCGCCGCGGGGCGTGATCGAGCAGCAGGATCAGCCCGGTGGAGAACCACCAGAGCAGGACCGCATACAGGACCGGGGCGGCGTAGGTCCCCATGCTACCAGACCGGCTGGAGGCGGATGTCGGCCGGCAGGGCGTTGGCCTTGACGGGCAGGAGATAGAGCCGCGCGAAGGTCACGGCCGCCCGGGCGGCGTGGAGGCCCTGCAGGGCCTTGCCGACGAGGCCGCCCCGCGCCTTGGCGTCGGCGATCGCCCGGGAGCAGGCGAGCAGCCGGTCGAGGCCCGCCTTGAACTTCGGGTTGTCGATATCGAGTTCCAGCGGGAAGGTCTGGCGGGAAATCTCCGAGGTGATCCGGAAGACCTTGAAGTCGTAATCGCTGGGATCGACGCCGAGCGCGGCGTGGAAGGCCGGGCGGTGATGGTCGCGCACGTACATCGTGGCGAAGACGGCGAGCAGGAAGAACCGGATCCAGTAGCGGTTCACGCCGCTCGTCAGCTTCGGGTTGGCGCGCATCAGCAGCGCGAAGGCCTCGCCGTGGCGGAACTCGTCGTTGCACCACAGCTCGAACCACTTGAAGATCGGGTGGATGCGCCGCTCCGGGTGCCGCTCCAGCTCGCGGAAGATCGTGATGTAGCGGGCGTAGCCGATCTTCTCGGACAGATAGGTGGCGTAGAAGATGAACTTCGGCCGGAAGAACGTGTACTTCTTGGACTTGGTGAGGAAGCCCAGGTCCACGCCGATGCCGAAATCCTTGAGCGTGTCGTTGATGAAGCCGGCGTGGCGGGCTTCATCCCGGCTCATGAAGCCGAACAGCTCCTTGATGTCCTTGTTCTTCGCCCGCTTGCGCATCTCGGCGTAGAGGACGCAGCCGGAGAACTCGGCGGTGATGGACGACACGAGGAAGTCCAAAAACTCCTTCCGCAGCTCCGGCTCCATCTTCGACAGGTCGCAGTCGAACTCCTCGTTGCGGGTGAAGTGGCGCTTGTTCGGGTCGGAGCGCAGCTCGGCGATCAGGATGTCCCAGTCGCGCCGCACCGGCTCGACGTTCGTGCGGTCGAGCTCGTCGAAATCGGTCGTGTAGAAGCGCGGGCTGAGGAAGGTCGTCTCCTGCGCCGAGCGGGTCGATTCATTGATCGGCGTCTTCGGGACGGGCTGGCCGGAGGGTGGCGGGACGGGTGCGTTCACAGCTTCCTCCTCTCGGAAAAGCTGACCTCGTAGAGTTCGGTCAGCTCGAGATGCGCGATGAGCTTGGTCCAGGCCCGCTCCAGCGCGCCGGCCCGCGTCACGGTGGCGGTGCGCCGCACGGTGAGGCGCTCGCCGTAGGGCACCGAGGTCGGCGCGTCGTGGACCTGGACCTCGTCGCCGGGCTCGATCTCGAAGCCGGCATCGAGGGTCACGTGCGCGTGCAGGCTCTCGGGCGTCTGCTCGATCTCCACCGTGCAGGGCACGGTGACGGTGCGGCTGCCGAACAGGCCCATCACCGCGTCTCCGCGGCGGGGGCGCCCGGCGCGGGCATCAGCCGCGCGAAGGCCCCGGCATTGGTCGGCCCGAAGGCCTCCAGGGGCACCCGGCGGCCGGTGGCCTCGTCGGCCAGCGCGAGGCGGCCGTCGTCGTAGCGGGTCAGGCTGAAGGGCTTCTCGGGGCCGAGGCCCTCCCGCTGGCGGGCCTGGGCGAGGCCCCGCAGGGTCCCGCGCAGGAACCCGTCCTCGCCGGGACGGATCCAGGCGACGATGTGCCGGTCGGCGACGTCCCGCAGGGCGATCGAGCCGTCGACCTGATCCTCGGCGCGGAACTCGAGGCGCTCCACCACCTTGGCGGGCGGCAGGGCGACGAGGCCGACCTTCTCGCTCCGGCCGATCAGGACCGCCAGCATGGTGAAGCCCATCAGCGCGCCGGCGCCGATCATCAGCAGCGCCGGTGCCGGTCCCGCGACCGCCATGGCCCGGCTGGCGCCCTCCGCCCGCTCGCCCATCGTGCCCCTCCCTATTCGGCCGCGACGAGGCGGCCGGGATTCTCGTCCGCTCGGCCGAGACGCGCCACCCGAACCGGCGGCGCGGTGCCGTCGGCATGGGCCTCGAGGGCGCGTGCCAGCAGCGCCGCCGCGGCGTCCGCGTCCGGCACCGAGCGCAGCATGGGCTCGGTCCGGGCGAGATGCCAGGGCCGGACATGCGGCCAGATGTGAAGGTAGGCGATCCGGAGGCCCGGCCGCAACCGCAGCGGCAGGTCGCCGCTGCCATCCGTGAAGGCCCGCAGGGCCGCCGTCTCGATCTGCGCGAAGGGCAGGTTGTGGGTCACCGGCAGGGCGATGCCGGCCTGCAGCACGACGCGGCGGTTGGTCACCGTGTAGAGCGTCGTCCGGTGAGTGAGCCAGGCGAGCAGCCAGAGCAGCGCGACGGCGCCGGCGCCGATCACCAGGGTCGGCGCCACCACCTTGATCGCCGCCGCGGGCGAGCCCGCCGCGAGGCCGAAGGCCACGGCGCAGACCGAGAACCACGCGATCACCAAGCGGGCGTGGAACACCCGGACCAGCAGGCCCGCGGTCGTCGGCGCACCCTGCCAGAGGATGCGCTCGCCCGCCGGCAGCGGGCCGGGCAGACCCCGCAGGGTGCCCTCGGGGAGGAAGTCGCCGCTCATATCAGGGGCTCCGCCCGGGCCGGCGTCGCGTAGAGCGTGCCGGCGCCGAAATACGAGATGATCCGCTCCTCCTCGAGGAAGGTCACGCTGTCGGGGTCGCGGGTGCTGGGGATGTCGGCGAACTGGCTCGCGAGCAGAGCCTCGGTCGTCACCGTCTTGGTGAAGCCGCCGGCCCGGCAGAACGTTGTCGGCATCAGCCGGCGCCCGCCCGTCGGGAGCTCGACTTCGTAGTAGCGGATCAGCGACTCGCCGCGGTCGACCCAGACGTCGCTGATCACGCCCGCGACCGCGTTGTCGGTGCCGAACACCGTCATGCCGATCGGGTTCGGGCCGTCCTCGTGGATGACGAAGTTCTTCGCCACCCGCAGGGGCACGATGCGGATCTCGTCGTCCCAGGTCCGGTCGTGCACGTCGTGCCGCAGCACCCAGGAGCCCGGGCCGACGCCGGCCTGGAGCGACGTCTCCGTGCGCTCGTAGGGGGCGCCCGGCCAGGGTTCGACCTTGCGGGCCGGGATCCCGGTCTCGATGTCGTCCCGGCCATGAACCGCCTGCGGCGCGTAGGTCGTCTCGCCGCCCGGCAGATGGAACGCCTTGGACCGGGGGATCAGGATCGGGTCGTCCGCCTTGCGGCGGCCGACCGTCTCGTTCTCCAGCGGGTAGCCCTCGCGCCGGTCCTCCCGGCGCAGCCAGAAGACCAGCCCCGCGAAGAAGAGGAAGAACGCGTAGAGTACGACCTGGGCGACGTCGACGTAACCCGTAAGTGCGCCGGTTGGCATGGCTGTCCTCCCCAAGTCTCAGGCTGTGCGGCCGGCGAGGCCGTCGGTGATGCTGTCTCGAACTCGTATCCGGGCGTCCTCACGCACCAGCGGTCCGAGCGCGAGCAGCGCCGCGAACAGCAGGGCGATCTCGATGTGGTAGACGATGAGGTAGCCGATGGCGGGCTCGTTCATGCCCTCGCCGAGCACCCCCGACTGGGCGATGGCGCCGCCGACGTCGCGCACGAGGCCGCTCGCCGCGATCGACAGCCCGGCCGCGGTCGCCTGCACGGCGCCCCAGGCACCGAGGGCGAGCCCGGTATCCTCGGGGCCGGCGCGGTTCATCGAGGCGGTGAGCGTGCCGTGGGCGAACAGGCCGCCGCCGAGGCCGATCAGGCTCACGCCCGCGGCGAACAGGTCGGCCGAGGCGAGCGGGGCGGCGAAGACCACTGCCGAGAAGGCCAGGATCCCGATCCCGACGCCCACCGCGGAGACGCGGAACGGGTCGCCCCCGCGCCCGAGCCAGCGCGCCGCGACCAGCAGGCCGAGCCCGCCTCCAGCGGCCAGCAGCGCGGTCAGCGCCGTGGTGGCCGCCACCGAGAGGTGCAGGATCTGACCGCCGTAGGGTTCGAGCAGGATGTCCTGCATCGAGAAGCCCGCCGTGCCGAGGCCGATCGCCACGAGGCGTCGCCGGGCGGTGCCCTGCCCCGCATAGGCCTGCCAGGAGGACCGGAAGTCGCGCTGCGGTGCCGTCCGCGTCCGGTTCGGATCGCGGGGCTCCTGCTTCCAGAGGGCGAACCCGTTGAGGATGATCGTGACCAGCGCCGCGCCCTGGATCACTTGGATCAGCCGGACGGGTGAGAAATGGGCGAGGAACAGGCCGAACAGCACCGCGCTCGCCATCATGCCGAACAGGAGCGCCGCGCAGAGCAGCGCCACCACCTTCGGGCGCGCGTGCGCCGGGGCGAGGTCGGTGGCGAGCGCCAGCCCGACGGTCTGGGTCGTGTGCAGGCCCGCGCCGACCAGGAGGAAGGCGAGCGCCGCCGCGAGGTTGCCGACCCAGAGCGGCCCGGTCGTGTCGCCCGACAGGATCAGCAGGGCGAACGGCATGATCGCGAGGCCGCCGAACTGGAGCAGCGTGCCGAACCAGATGTAGGGGACGCGCCGCCAGCCCAGCACCGAGCGGTGGGTGTCCGAGCGGAAGCCGACCAGCGCCCGCAGGGGCGCGAAGACCAGCGGCAGCGCCAGCATCATCGCGACGATCCAGGCCGGAACGCCGAGCTCGACGATCATCACCCGGTTGAGGGTGCCGATCAGCAGCACCGCGGCCATGCCGACGGTGACCTGGAACAGGGCGAGGCGGAGCAGCCGTCCCAGCGGCAGCTCGGCGGTGGCGGCGTCCGCGAAGGGAAGCAGCGCCGGGCCGAGGCGCATCAGGGCCTCGGTGAGCTTGCGGGCGGGGGTCATGGTCGCGCCCCGGGTGTCATTGGCCGACCATCCGCGCGGTGAGGCAGGGCGCGCGTCAGCGCCACCGCGTTCGACAGGTAGAATCCGCTGTTGATCCGGTGCGACCGCGCCCAGGCGAAGCCGTCGAGGGCCCTCTCCGAGGCGATCCGCCGCCGCAGCCCGCCCTCGGTCACCGGCACGATGGCGGGCGAGCGATCGCCGCGCGGGAAGAACTTCCCGGCCGCGTGCATCACCGTCAGGAGCGCCGTGCGCGGCGCTACGGTGAACAGCACCGAGCCGTCCGTGCGCGCGCCTAGCACCGCCAGCGCCCGGGCGATGTCGGCGGCGCGGTAGTGGATCAGCGAATCCATCGCCACGACGTGGTCGAACCGGCCGAGCGCCGGATCGAGCATGTCGCCCACCCGGAAGTCGATGCGCCCCGCGCCCGCGATCGCCGGCAGCCGCTCCTGCGCCAGCCCGATCAGCGTCGGCGAGACGTCGATCGCCACCACCTCGGCGCCCCGCCGCGCCGCCTCGACGCTGAGCGCCCCGGTGCCGCAGCCGGCATCGAGCAGGCGTGAGCCCGTCATGTCGGCCGGGAGCCAGGACAGCAGCGTCGCCCGCATGGCGTCGCGCCCGGCCCGCACGGTGGCGCGGATCCGGCTCACCGGGGCGTCCGAGGTCAGGCGCGACCACGCCTCGACCGCGGTGCGGTCGAAGTAGGTGGTCAGCTCGCCCCGGCGGGCGTCGTAGCTGGCGCTGGCCATCGGTCGAACTCCAGACTCAATCGAAACCGAGGAACTCGAACAGGTCGCGGTCCTTCATGGGGATTGCCTCGCAGGGCTCGCCCCCGGCCCAGAGCGTCTCGGCGAGCCGCATGTACTCGGCGGTCACGGCGTCGAGCTCGGGCGACGAATCCATCTCGAACAGGGTCGACTTCTTGAGCCGCGAGCGCCGGACCACGTCGAGGTCGGGGAAGTGGGCGAGGCGCTTCAGGCCGACCGCGTCGTTGAACCGGTCGATCTCGTCGGTCTTGGCCGAGCGGTTGGCGATGACGCCGCCGAGCCGCACGCCGTAGTTCTTGGACTTGGCGTGGATCGCCGCGACGATCCGGTTCATCGCGAAGATCGAGTCGAAGTCGTTGGCGGTGACGATCAGCGCCCGGTCGGCGTGCTGGAGCGGCGAGGCGAAGCCGCCGCAGACCACGTCGCCGAGCACGTCGAAGACGACGACGTCGGTGTCCTCCAGGAGGTGGTGCTCCTTGAGGAGCTTCACGGTCTGGCCGACCACGTAGCCGCCGCAGCCGGTGCCGGCGGGCGGGCCGCCGGCCTCGACGCACATCACGCCGTTGTAGCCCTCGACCACGAAATCCTCGACCCGCAGCTCCTCCGAGTGGAAGTTCACGGCCTCCAGGGCGTCGATCACCGTGGGGGCGAGGCGCTTGGTCAGCGTGAAGGTCGAGTCGTGCTTCGGGTCGCAGCCGATCTGCAGCACCCGCTTGCCGAGCTTCGAGAAGGCCACCGACAGGTTCGACGAGGTGGTCGACTTGCCGATCCCGCCCTTGCCGTAGACCGCGAAGACCTTGGCGGTCTCGATCTTCAGGTCGGGGTCGAGGGCGACCTGAAGGCTCCCCTCCTCCTTCCGGGCGACGACGGGATTGCGGATCGCGATGTTCATGCGGCCACTCCTGCGGTGACGCCTTCCAGGCGGTCCTCCAGCTCCTCCTCGGCCCGGTCGAGGGCGTCGCGCATCTCTGCGTCGGGGGTCCAGAAGCCGCGGCGGTGCGCCTCGATCAGCCTTTGGGCGACCTTGGCGGAGGCGGTGGGGTTCAAGGCGGCCATGCGCTCGCGCATGTCCTTGTCGAGGACGTAGGTCTCGGTGATCCGCTCGTAGATCCAGGGCTGGACCGCGTTGGCGGTGGCCGACCAGCCGACCGTGTTGGTGAGATGCGTCTCGATCTGGCGGACGCCCTCGTAGCCGTGGCCGAGCAGGCCCTCGTACCATTTCGGGTTGAGCATCCGGGTGCGCGTCTCCAGCGCCACCTGCTCCTCCAGGGAGCGGACGCGCCCCTCCCCGCGGGTCTGGTCGCTGATGTAGATCGGCACCGACTCGCCCTTGGCCCGGGCCACCGCCCGGCCCATGCCGCCGAGCCCGTCGAAGTAGTGATCGACGGAGGTGACGCCGACCTCGACCGAGTCGAGGTTCTGGTAGGCCATGTCGACGGAGGCCAGCACCGCCTGCATCAGGGCGCGCTGCGGCGCCGGGCGGCCGGTGCGGCCATACGCAAAACTCTTGCGGCGCGAGAAGGTCTCGCAGAGTTCCGCGTCGTCGTCCCAGTTCCCCGAATCGACGAGGTGGTTGACGTTGGCCCCGTAGGCGCCCTCGGCGTTGGAGAAGACCCGGAGCGCCGCCGTCTCCAGGTCGCAGCCCTGCTCGGCCTGGATGGCGAGGGCGTGCTTGCGGACGTAGTTCTGCTCGAGCGGCTCGTCGGCGATCGCCGCGAGGTACGAGGCCTCGGCCAGGAGCTTCGTCTGCAGCGGCAGCAGATCCCGGAAGATGCCGGACAGGGTGACCACCGCGTCGATGCGCGGGCGGCCGAGGGTCTCCAGCGGGATCAACTCGGCGCCGCTCAGGCGGCCGTAGCCGTCGAAGCGGGGCGCGGCGCCGATCAGCGCGAGCGCCTGGGCGATCGGGCCGCCCTCGCTCTTGAGGTTGTCGGTGCCCCACAGGACCAGCGCGACGCTCTCCGGGCAGGGCTTTCCGTCGGCGGCGAAGCGCTCGAGGATCCGGGCGACCTGCCGGGCGCCGTCCGCCACCGCGAAGGCCGAGGGCAGGCGGTAGGGGTCGAAGCCGTGGAGGTTGCGGCCGGTCGGCAGCACGGCCGGGTTGCGCAGGATGTCGCCGCCCGCCACCGGCGGCACGAAGCGGCCGTCGAGCGCCCGCAGCAGCGCCGGAACTTCATGGTCGCGGGACAGCAGCCGGTCGGTCTCGGCGAGGTTCTTGAGTGTCTCGCGGTTGGTCTCGTCGGCGGAGAGGCCGGAGGCCTTGAGCGCCGCCTCGATCCCCCGCCCGGCCACCAGGGCCTCGATCCCGGCCCGCTCCGGCTTCACGCCGTGCGCCGACTCGGCGAGCGCCAGGAGCAGATCGACCCGCTCCTCTTCCGGCGTCCCCTGCCCGACCACGTGCAGCCCGTGCGGGATCAGGGTCTGCTCCAGCTCCTGCAGCGCGGTCCAGAGGCCTGAGACCCGCGCCTCCAGATCGCCGCTCCAGCCCGGATCGGCCGCCACGAGGTCGACCGCCGCGCCCTGATCCTGGATCAGGCGGGCCAGGGTCTCGCGCTCGCCCGCCGCCTCGGGGCCGAGGCCGCGCCAGCGCTCGATCGAGCTCTTCAGGTCGATCAGCCCACGGTAGAGCCCGGCAGCCGCGAGGCTCGGGGTGAGGTAGCTCACCAGCGTCGCGGCCGAGCGGCGCTTGGCGAGCGTCCCCTCCGAGGGGTTGTTGGCCGCGTAGAGGTAGACGTTCGGCAGCGCCCCGATCAGACGCTCCGGCCAGCAGGCCTCGGACAGGCCGGTCTGCTTGCCGGGCATGAATTCGAGGGCGCCGTGGGTGCCGAAATGCAGCACGGCGTCGGCAGAAAAATCCTCGCGCAGGTAGCGGTAGAAGGCCGAGAACGCGTGGGTCGGCGCGAAGCCGCGCTCGAACAGCAGCCGCATCGGATCGCCCTCGTAGCCGAAGGCCGGCTGGACCCCGACGAAGACGTTGCCGAACTGCGCGCCGAGGACAAAGATCTCGGCGCCGTTGGTCTGGTGGCGGCCGGGCGCCGGGCCCCACTGGGCCTCGATCTCGGCGAGGTAGGGCTCGCGGCGCAGGTGATCCTCGGCCGGGATGCGGGCGTGGACGTTGGCCTGGGTGCCGTAGCGTTTGGTATTGCCCTCCAAGATCGCCGCGCGCAGGGCATCGACGTCTTCCGGGATCATGACCGTGTAGCCGTCCGCCGCCAAGCCCTTCAGGGTGTTGAGCAGCGAGGCGTAGACCGACAGGAACGCGGCCGTGCCGGTGGCGCCGGCATTGGGCGGGAAGTTGAACAGCACCACGGCGAGCTTCCGCTCGGCCCTCGCGGTCCGGCGGAGGGAGACCAGACGTGCGACCCGCTCGGCGAGGCGGGCCGCCCGCTCGGGATGGACCCGCATGTCCCGGGCGTTGTCGCTGCCGGAAGCGGAGGACCGTCCGCCGAACACCATCGGGGCGGTGGCGCCGTCGAGTTCGGGGATAGCGACCATCATGGTCGCCTCGACCGGCGACAGGCCGCGGTCGCCTGCCTCCCACTGCTCCAGGGTCTGGAATTCCAGTGCCTGGGCGGCGAGGTAGGGCACGTCGAGGCGGGCCAGCATCGACTCGGCCGCGGCGGCGTCGTTGTAGGCGGGGCCGCCGACCAGCGAGAAGCCGGTGAGCGAGACCAGCGCGTCGATGCAGGCGCGACCGTCCTTCATGAAGAAGGAATCCACCGCCGGGCGGTTGTCGAGGCCGCTGGCGAAGGCCGGCACGACGTCGAGGCCCTGCGCCTCCAGGGCGGCGATCACCCCGTCGTAATGGGCGGTGTTGCCGGCGAGCACGTAGCTGCGCATCACCAAGAGGCCGACGCGGCCCTTCGCGCCCGCGAGGCGGGGCAGCCGTGACGGGTCGGCGCCGATCCGGCCGGGCAGGCGCGGGTGGTAGAGGCCGGTCTCGGGGTAGTCGAGGGGTGCGGGCGCCGCCGGGCCGTCACGCCAGGCGGCCCGCTCGCCGGCCGCGTAGCGGTGCACGAGGAAGCGCACCAGCGCGGCGACGTTCTCGTCCGAGCCCGCGAGCCAGTATTGCAGGGTGAGGAAATAGGCGCGCACGTCCTGGGCCGAGCCCGGGATGAAGCGCAGGATCTTCGGCAGCTTGCGCACCAGGGCCATCTGCCGTCCGGCATTGCCCTGCTGGCCCGGCTTGCCGCGCAGCTTCTTGAGGAAGTCGAGGGCGCTGCGCTTGGTGCCGCTCATGTCGAAGCGGCCGAGCTTCGTGGTCTTCACCACCTCGCCGGCCGAGAGGCAGCCGACCATCGCGTCGCAGGCGTCGCGCCGCGCCGCCAGCGCCGGCAGGATCGCCCGCACGTGCTCGTCCATGAACAGCATGGCCGAGAGCACGATGTCGGCCTGCGCGATGTCGGCCCGGCAGGCCTCCAGGGTCGCGGGGTCGTTGTCCCATTCGGCCGCCGCGTGGAAGCCCAGAACCAGCCCGGGCATCTCGGTCCGGAGGCGCAGGCGCGCCCGTTCCACCGCGCTCGCCAAGTGATTGTCGAGCGTGACGATGACGATGCGGATCGGCGGCCTATCGGCCGAAATGCGCTTTGGCATCGTAGAGGGTCTCGACGGTGATGAGCGGCAGATGCCGCTCCCGGGCGAAGGTCTCGGTGTTGGTGCGCGCCTTGCCCCGCACGAAGAACGGGATCTTCTTGAGTTCCTTCTCGGCCTCGGGCGACCACGCTGCGGCCCGGTCCAGAAGAATCGGAACGGGCGCCGGCGTCGGAGGGGTGTCGGCCGGCGCCCGTTCCGCGGCCTCGAACGCCCCGTCCGCCGGAGTCCCGTAGGACTTGCCGCCGAGATGCGAGGGGCCGACGCCGTCGTGGAATTCGGGATCCTCCCGGAACATGCCGAGGAGGTGCTCTTCGAGGCCCATCATCAGCGGATGGACCAGGGTGTCGAACAGGACGTTGGCGCCCTCGAACCCCATCTGCGGGGCGTAGCGGGCCGGGAAGTCCTGGACGTGCACCGGCGCGGAGATCACCGCGCAGGGGATGCCGAGCCGCTTCGCGACGTGGCGCTCCATCTGGGTGCCGAGCACCAGTTCCGGCGCGGCCGCGCGGATCGCCGCCTCGACGTCGAGGTAATCGTCGGTGATCAGCGCCTCGATGCCGTGCTCGGCCGCCTCGGCGCGAACCTCGCGGGCGAATTCGCGGCCGTAGGTGCCCAGTCCCACGACGGTGAAGCCGAGTTCCTTGGCGGCGACCCGGGCGATACCGATGGCGTGGGTCGCGTCGCCGAAGACGAAGACGCGCTTGGCCGTGAGATACGTCGAATCGACCGAGCGGGAGTACCAGGGCAGCCGCGAGCCGGGGCCGTCGAGCACCGGTGCCGGGTCGATCCCGGCGAGGCTCGCAACCTCCTCGACGAACCGGCGGGTGCCGCCGACGCCGATCGGGACGGTCTGCGTGAACGGCTGCCCGAAACTCTTCTTCAGGTAGTCCGCGGCCGACCGGGCGGTCTCGGGGTAGAGCACGACGTTGAAATCGGCCTCGCGCAGCCGGCCCAGATCGGCGGGCGAGGCGCCTAGCGGTGCCACGACGTTGACCGCGATGCCGAGGGTGTCGAGCAGCCGGCGGATCTCGATCAGGTCGTCCCGGTGGCGGAAGCCCAGCGCCGTCGGTCCCAGGATGTTGCAGAGCGGGCGCTGCCTGGGTTCCCGCGCCGGATGCGGGGCGGGCGGACCGGCGAGCGCCCGGACGAGGCGGTAGAAGGTCTCCGATGCGCCCCAGTTCTCCTTCTTCTGGTAGGCGGGCAATTCCAGCGGAATCACCGGGATCGGCAGGTCGAGCGCCTTGGCGAGGCCGCCCGGATCGTCCTGAATCAGCTCGGCGGTGCAGGAGGCGCCGACGATCATCGCCTGGGGCTGAAACCGCGCGTGGGCGGCCGAGACCGCCTGCTTGAACAGCTCGGCGGTGTCGCGGCCGAGATCCTGGGCGCGGAAGGTCGTGTAGGTGACGGGCGGGCGGGCGTCCCGCCGCTCGATCATCGTGAACAGCAGGTCGGCGTAGGTGTCGCCCTGCGGCGCGTGCAGCACGTAGTGCAGCCCGGACATCGCCGTGGCGACGCGCATCGCGCCGATGTGAGGAGGTCCCTCGTAGGTCCAGAGCGTGAGCTGCATGGCTCTACACCTCCAGCAGGGCGCGGCGGCGGAGCGGGCGCACGAACAGCTCCGCGAGGTCGCCGGCCTGCTCGTAGCCCTGCACGGGCGTGAACAGCAGCTCGATCGACCACTTGGTCGACAGCCCCTCCGCCTCCAGCGGATTGGCGAGGCCGAGGCCGCAGACCGTGAGATCCGGCCGTTCCGCCCGGCAGCGGTCCATCTGGTCGTCGAGGCTCTGGCCCTCCGTCACCCGCGTGCCCGCGGGCAGCAGCTCGATCTCGGCGGCGAGATGCCCCCGGTGCAGGTACGGCGTCCCGACCTCCACGAGGTCCGCGCCGAGCTCCCGGGCGAGGAAGCGGGCGAGCGGAACCTCCAGCTGCGAATCGGGGAAGAAGAACACGCGCTTGCCGCCGAGCCTCTCGCGGTGGGGGGCGAGCGCGGTCTCGGCGCGGGCGCGGCCCGCTTCCGTGGCCTGTTCGAAGGCGGCCTCGGAGACGCCAAACGCCTCGGCGGCTGCCCGAAGCCAGCCGGTAGTGCCTTCGGCGCCTAGAGGGAACGGCGCGGGCAGCCGGCGGGCGCCACGCTCGTCGAGGGCCCGGGCCGTGTCGGTCAGGAAGGGCTGGGCCAGCAGATAGCGGGTGTTGCGCCCAACAGCCGGCATCGCGTTCGCCCGGCGGGCGGGCAGGAACCGGACATCCGCGATCCCCATCGCGGCGAAGAGCCGGAGAAACTGATCCTCCACCACGTCGGCCAGCGCCCCGACCACGAGGAGCGAAGGGACCGCCGTCTCGGCCTCGCGGGGCAGGTCGGGCACGAGGGCGGCGAGGCAGGCATCCTCCCCTTGCGTGAAGGTCGTCTCGATGCCGGAACCCGAGTAGTTCAGCACGCGTACGGGGGCGAGCCGTCCCGACAGGCGCTGGGCCGCCCGGGACAGGTCGAGCTTGATCACTTCCGACGGGCATGAGCCCACGAGGAACAGGAGCTTGATGTCCGGCCGGCGCTCGATCAGCCGGGTCACCACCCGGTCGAGCTCCTCGTTGGCGTCGGCGAGGCCGGCGAGGTCGCGCTCGTCGATGATCGCCGTGGCGAAGCGCGGCTCGGCGAAGATCATCACGCCGGCGGCGGACTGGATCAGGTGCGCGCAGGTGCGCGAGCCGACCACCAGGAAGAAGGCATCCTGGATCTTCCGGTGCAGCCAGACGATGCCGGTCAGCCCGCAGAACACGGCCCGCTGACCCTGCTCCTGGCGGAGCTCGATGCCGCCGCAGGGTGGCTGATGGACCAGGGGAGCGTTCACGGCAGCGCCTCCGCGAGGCGCGGCGCGCGACTTCCGGCACTCTCCATGCGCGCGGCCCGGAGCTTCAGGAGGAACTGGGCCGCGTTGATCACGTAGGTCGCGTAGGCCGCCAGCGCGAGGAGCAGCAGCGCCTGACCCCTGAGCGCGCCCGTGGCGAGGGCCGCGAGGTAGGCGGTGTGGAGAGCCAGCACCAGCATGCTGACCACGTCTTCCCAGAAGAAGGCAGGCGCGAAGAGCCACCGCCCGAACACGACCTTCTCCCAGATCGAGCCGGTGACCATGATCGCGTAGAGGGCCAGGGTCTTCACGACGACCGAGATCTCGGCCGCGCGCAGGCCGTCGTCGGTGGCCAGGGCGCGCAGCACCAGGACGAGGCTCACCAGGAAGATCGCGAACTGGAGGGGCGCCAGCACTCCCTGGACCACGGTCCAGAGCGACGAATCGCGCCGGCGCCGTTCGGCGGGCGTGTAGAGCGGTCGTGCCGGCCGGTCCTCGGGACCCATGCATCCGCTCCCTGGTCGTCGGCGGCGCCTCAGGCTCCGTCGTGGACAGAGGCTAGGGCGGGGGTCCGGGAAGTGTCAAGTGCGCTTGACGCTTCCACGACATGACAGTGGCAGGGATATTTTTTCTTCGAATAAGATCATTGCCAAGATCGTCAGGAAGCGTATCGTCGGCCGTGGCGGCAGAGATTGCTGCCGTTCGGCTTGTCAGACTCAGGAACTGACGGACACGAAGAATAGACGGGCGAGCAACGCCACACCGAGCGCGCGAGCGGATCCGCCGGCCCTTCCGGGACGGGGCCGTCTCAGGGAGGATGCCGATGGGAAACTGGAGGCATTTCGGTGGCCGTCTGGATCACGGTCCGTCCGCGGCCGGCTGCAGCCCCGTGAGCGACGGGCTCCCCGTGTTCCGCGAGGCGGCCCTCGGCTGGCCCGACCTGCACAGGCCTGTGCCCGACGCGCTCGCCAAGGTCGTCGAGGCGGAGATCCTGCCCCGCCTGATGCTGGCCCACCGGCCCGCCGGCCGCGCCGTCCCGGCGGACCGGGCGCCGAGCGCGCGGGAGATCGCCGACTTCAGCGCCCTGCTCCTGGCCTCCGGCCCGGTCGACCTCGACGCCCGCGTGGACGCCCTGCGCGACGGCGGCCTGCCGCTCCCGCGCCTGCTCCTCGACCTGCTCGCCCCGGCCGCCCGGCACCTCGGCGCCCTCTGGGAGGAGGATGCCTGTGACTTCCTGGCGGTGACCGAGGCCCTCGGGCGGCTCCACACCGTGAGCCGCCGCCTCTGCGCCGAGCTGGAGAGCGAATCGGTCCCGGCCAACGGGCGCAGCGTCCTGCTGCTGCCCTGCCCGGGCGAGACCCACGTCTTCGGCCTGTCGCTGGTCGCGAGCTTCTTCCGGGAGGCCGGCTGGGACGTGACCACCGCGGTGCCCGGGCCGGGGGTCGACCCCCTGGACCTGCTCCGGTCCGACTGGTTCGACGTGGTCGGCCTGTCGCTCTCCTGCGACGTCCTGCTGCCGGTCCTGACGGCGACGGTGGCGGAGGTGCGCCGCGATTCGCGCAACCGGGACGTCCGGGTGCTGGTCGGCGGCCCCTTCTTCGCGCGCCACGGCGGCGAGGCGGGGATCGTCGGGGCGGATGCCTGCGCGTCGGACGCGTGCCTCGCGCCCGCCGCGGCCGAAGCTTTGCTGGACAGACAGGCCTTGGCCTGCTGAAAGGGCCTCCAACCGACTATCACATTGCGGTGACCGTGACCCCTCAGCCCCGCCCCTCCCCGCAGTCGCCGCCCGCGGTCCTGCAGCAGGTGGCCGGCCTCCTCCAGGGTGAGGCGGTCGGGCGCATCGTCGCGGCGTCCGCGGACCTCTCCCTGGTGATCGACGCGGACGGGGTGATTCGGGACGCCACGGTCGGCGCCGATCTCGCGGCCGAGACCGTGGCGGGCTGGCTGGGCCGGCGCTGGATCGACACCGTCACGGTGGAGAGCCGCCCGAAGGTCGACGCCCTGCTGCGGGACGCTGGGGCCGACGGCATCACCCGCTGGCGCCAGGTGAACCACCCCTCGCCCGACGGCGCCGACCTGCCGATCCGCTACGCGTCGATCCGGCCCTCGGAGGGCGGCCCGATCCTCGTGCTCGGGCGCGACATGCGGGCGGTGGCCGCCCTGCAGCGCCGGCTGGTGGAGACCCAGCAGGCCCTGGAGCGGGACTACGACCGGCTCCGCGCCGCCGAGACCCGCTACCGGCTCCTGTTCCAGATCTCCGGCGAGCCGGTGCTGGTGGTCGATGCCGGCACGCGCCGGGTGGCCGAGGCCAACCCGGCCGCGGCGCGCCTCCTCGGGCGCCCGGCCAAGCGCATCGCCGGGCAGGACGCCGTCGAGCTGTTCGACCCCGCCAGCACCCGGGCCCTGGAGGCGCAGTTCGCCGCCCTGCGGGCGACCGGGCAGGCGGGCGAGATCCGGGCGGCGCTGCAGCACGGGCGCGGGGAGGTCACGGTCTCGGCCTCGCTGTTCCGGGGCGAGGGCGGCGCGAGCGCGCTGCTGCAGCTGGTCGCCGACCCGGCGACGGCGGCGCCCGGGCCCGACCAGGAGGCGCCCACCGCCGCGGTGATCGAGGCGATGCCGGAGGGCTTCGTGGTCACCGATTCGGCGCGGCGGATCCTCATGGCCAACGCCGCCTTCCTGGAACTGGCGCAGCTCGCCACGGTGGGCCAGGCCCGCGGGCGCACCCTCGACCACTGGCTCGGCCGCGACGAGACCGAGGCGCAGGCGCTGTTCGCGACCCTCGTCGACCACGGCGCCGTGCGCCGCTTCGCCACCGTCGTCCGCGGCGCCTACGGCGGCATGGAGGACGTGGAGGTCGCCGCCGTGTCGGTGGCTGGCGCCCGCCCCTGCCTGGGCTTCGCCATCCGGTCGGGCCCGCGGCGGATCGCCGAAGGGCGCCCCGGGGTCGGGCGGGAGGTGCCCCGCTCGGTGGAGCAGATGACCGAGCTGGTCGGCCGGGTCTCGATGAAGACCCTGGTGCGCGAGACGACCGACCTGATCGAGAAGCTCTGCATCGAGGCGGCGCTGCGGATCACCCGGGACAACCGGGCCTCGGCGGCCGAGATGCTCGGCCTGAGCCGGCAGGGCCTCTACGCCAAGATGCGGCGCTACGGCGTCGGCGACCTGGACGGCCCGGTCGAGGACATCTGAGGATCCGGGCGCGGCCTCCGGGCGCGGCGGGACCCGTCCCATCCCATCCCATCCCATCCTTTCCCATCCCCCGAAGGTGCGCGCGGCGGGGCGCCGGACCCCCTCGGATCCTGGCACCGAAGGCCTCGAAGATCCCGGAATCGTCCTCGCGGACGGGGGTCGCCGGGAACGCCCGGGGCGCCGCCGGAGCGCCGGAAAGCGCCCGCGCGGGCGGTCCCGCCGGCACGGTTTGTCGGTGTTTCGGATAATGTATTTCTGGTCCGCCGCTGTATTTATTCGACAAACGTCGCGCACATGCTGGCGCGCGGTGTAAATCTGGCTTGACACCCCGCCGGGCGCCGGTAGCCTCCCGTCATGACCGCTACGCCCGCCCCGAGCGCAGTCATCGAGCTGCTGAAGCCGCTCACGTGGTTCGCGCCGATGTGGGCCTTCGCCTGCGGGGTGATCTCCTCGGGCCAGCCGGCCAGCGGCCAGTGGCCGGTGATCGCCGCCGGCATCCTGCTGGCCGGCCCGCTGGTCTGCGCCACCAGCCAGGCCGCCAACGACTGGTTCGACCGCCACGTCGACGCGATCAACGAGCCGAACCGGCCGATCCCCTCCGGGCGGATCCCGGGCCGCTGGGGGCTCTACCTCGCGCTTGCCTGGACGGCGCTGTCGCTGGCGGTGGCCGCCGCGCTCGGGCCCTGGATCCTCGGGGCCGCGCTGTTCGGGCTGGTCCTGGCCTGGATCTACTCGGCGCCGCCGGTGCGGCTGAAGCGGAACGGCTGGTGGGGCAACGCCGCGGTGGCGCTCTGCTACGAGGGGCTGCCCTGGTTCACCGGCGCCGCCGTCATGGCCGCCGCCCTGCCCGACCGGCGGGTGCTCCTGGTGGCGCTGCTCTACGCGGCCGGGGCCCACGGCATCATGACCCTCAACGACTTCAAGTCCGTGGAGGGCGACCGCCGGATGGGGCTGCTGTCGCTGCCGGTGCAGATGGGCTCCGAGCGCGCCGCGCGCTTCGCCTGCCTGGTCATGGCCCTGCCGCAGGTGGCGGTGATCGCGCTCCTCGTCGGCTGGGAGCGCTACTGGCACGCCGGCCTCGTCGCCGCGCTGCTCGCCGGGCAGTTCGCCCTGATGGCCCGGTTTCTGGAGAATCCCCGGGAGCGGGCGATCTGGTACAACGGCACCGGCACCACCCTCTACGTCCTCGGCATGCTGGTCGCGGCCTTCGCGCTGCGCCCGCTGGTGGGAGGGGCGTGATGGCACCGGACCCCGGCACGGGCCTCGGCTGGCCCCAGATCGTCCGCCTCGGCCTCGTCCAGACCGCGCTGGGCAGCGTCGTCGTGCTGATGACCGCCACCCTCAACCGGGTCATGGTGGTGGAATTGGCGCTGCCCGCCCTCGTGCCGGGCCTGCTGGTCGCCCTGCACTACGCCGTGCAGGTCCTGCGCCCGCGCTGGGGCTACGGCTCCGACCGCAGCGGCCGGCGCACCCCCTGGATCGTCGGCGGCATGGCGGCCCTCTGCCTCGGCGGGTTCGGCGCCGCCTGCGGCACCGCGCTGGCGGCCGAGAGCCTCGCCCTGGGGCTGGCGCTCGCCGCCCTCTCGTTCCTGTGCGTCGGCATGGGCGTCGGCGCGGCCGGGACCTCGCTCCTCGTCCTGCTGTCGGGCGGCGTCGCGCCGGCCCGGCGGGGCGCGGCCGCCACCGTCGTCTGGGTGATGATGATCGTCGGCTTCGCCGTCACGGCGCCGCTCGCCGGGCACTTCCTCGACCCGTTCTCCGGCCCGCGCCTCGCGGCGGTGTCGGGCACGGTCTCGCTCGTCGCCTTCTGCGTGGCGGCGCTCGCGGTCGCCGGCGTCGAGCGCCGCCTGCCGGTCCGGGCGCCCGAGCCCGCGGAGGCGCGCCGCCCGTTCTTCACCGTGCTGGCCCACGTGCTGGCCGACCCCGTGAGTCGGACCTTCACGATCTTCGTCTTCGTGTCGATGCTGGCCTACAGCGCCCAGGAGCTGATCCTGGAGCCCTATGCCGGCCTCGTCTTCGCGATGAGCCCCGGCGCCACCACCAAGCTCGCCGGCCTCCAGCACGGCGGCGTGCTCGCCGGCATGCTGCTGGTGGCGGCGGTGACGCTCCTCGCCCGCGGCACCGTCCTCGCCTCCCTGCGGCTCTGGATCGGGATCGGCTGCGCCGGCTCGGCCGCCGCCCTCTTCGCCCTGGCGAGCGGCGCGGCGGCGGGATCGGACTTCCCCCTGCGCGCGACGGTCTTCGCCCTCGGGGTGGCCAACGGCGCCTACGCGGTCGCCGCCATCGGCTCGATGATGGCGCTCGCCGGCCGCGGCGACGCGCGGGAGCGCGGAACCCGCATGGGCGTCTGGGGCGCCGCGCAGGGCGTCGCCTTCGGGGCCGGCGGCTTCCTCGGGGCCGTGGCGGTCGACGCCGTCCGGCTGGTCACCGCCGAACCCGTCCAGGCCTACGCGGCGGTCTTCGCCGCGGAAGGGCTGCTGTTCCTCGTCGCGGTCGTCCTGGCGGCGCGGCTCGAACCCGCTCCGGCACCGGACACGGTGCCGCTCGATCCTGCCTTCAGCGCGAGGTGAGGCCATGGCCCGGTTGGATGATGGCGGCCCCGGCCGCGACAGCTACGACGTCGTCGTGGTCGGCGGCGGGCCGGCGGGCGCCACGGCGGCGACCGACCTCGCCCGGGCCGGCCACGCGGTGCTGCTCCTCGACAAGCCCGGCCGGATCAAGCCCTGCGGCGGCGCGATCCCGCCCCGGCTGATCCGGGACTTCGCGATCCCGGACGCGCTCCTGGTGGCGAAGATCCGGTCCGCCCGGATGGTGGCGCCGAGCGGCAAGGCCGTCGACATGCCGGTGGGCGAGGGCTTCGTCGGCATGGTCGACCGCGAGCACTTCGACCCGTGGCTGCGCGAGCGGGCCGCGGCGGCCGGCGCCGACCTGCGCGCGGCGGCCTACGACCGGATCACCCGGCCCGACGACGGGCCGCCGCTGGTCCACTTCACCACCGGCGCGGGGGCCGGCCTCGCCCGCCACGCCGTCCGGGCCCGCCTCGTCCTCGGCGCCGACGGCGCCTGCTCGCCGGTCGGCCGCGCGGAGGTGCCGGGCCACGCCAGGATGCGGCAGGTCTTCGCCTATCACGAGATCCTGCGGGTCCCGGAGGCCGGCGCCCCCGGGGCCGGGTCGGTCGACGCCACCCGCTGCGACGTCTACTACCAGGGTCGCCACTCGCCGGACTTCTACAGCTGGATCTTCCCCCACGGGGACACGCTGAGCATCGGCACCGGCAGCGCGCGGAAGGGGTTCTCGCTGCGCTCCTCGATCCGGGCCCTGCGCGCCGCCACCGGCCTCGACCACGCCGAGACCGTCCGCCGCGAGGGGGCGCCGCTGCCGCTGAAGCCCCTGAAGCGCTGGGACAACGGCCGGGACGTGCTGCTCGCGGGCGACGCCGCGGGCGTCGTCGCGCCGGCCTCCGGCGAGGGGATCTACTACGCGATGCTCGGCGGCCGGCTGTCGGCCGAGGCCGCCGCCGCCTTCCTGCGGACCGGGGACGCGCGCGCCCTCGCGGGCGCGCGGAAGCAGTTCATGAAGCTGCACGGGCGCGTGTTCTGGATCCTCGGGATGATGCAGTGGGTCTGGTACCGCAGCGACGGCCTGCGCGAGCGCTTCGTCTCGATCTGCCGGGACAAGGACGTCCAGCAGCTTACCTGGGACAGCTACATGAACAAGGAGCTGGTCCGCGCGAAGCCCGCCGCCCACGCGCGGATCTTCTTCAAGGACCTCGCGCACCTGTTCCGCTGGGTCTCGCCGTGAGCCTCGCCGCCGCCGATCTGGGGCCGCCCGCGGTGGCGGCGGTCGCGGCCGTGCTGGTGGCCGTGGCCGGCGGCCTCGCGACCACGACGGACACGTGGTACCGGCGCCTGCGGGTCCCGGCCTGGAAGCCGCCGGACTGGGCCTTCGGCCCGGTCTGGGCGGTGATCTTCGCGCTCACCACCACGGCCGGCGTGCTGGCCTGGAACGGCGACGCCGACCCCGTCGCCCGGGGCGTCCTGCTGGCCGCCTACGCGGTGAACGGGGTGCTCAACATCGCCTGGAGCGTGCTGTTCTTCCGGTTCCGCCGGCCCGACTGGGCGCTGGCCGAGGTCGCGGTCCTGTGGCTGTCCATCGCCGTGCTGGTGCTGGTGACCGGCCGGGTCTCGGGCGCGGCGGGGCTCATGAACCTGCCCTACCTCGCCTGGGTCAGCGTCGCCGCCTGCCTGAACCTGCGGATCGTCCGCCTCAACGGGCCGTTCGCGGAGCCCGCCTGATGGGGGCGCTCCTCGACCCGGTCCTCGGCCCCGCCTTCGCGTCGGGCCGGATCGTCGACGGGATCCTGCTGCTCGTCGCCCTGGAGGCGCTCGCCCTCGCGTGGCTCGCCCGCCGGGGCGGCCCGCCGCTGCCGTCCCTGCTGGCCAACCTCGCCTCCGGCGCCGCGCTGATGCTGGCCCTGCGGGCGGCGCTCGTGGGGGCCGGCTGGGTCGCGGTCGCCGGGTGGATGCTCGCCGGGCTCGTCGCCCATCTCGCCGACCTCGGCCTGCGGGTCCGGGCGGCCACGGCACAACGCCGCAGCGCGGCGCCGGCCGGAACAACGCCCGCGACGGCCGCGTTCACGCGCGTCACAAGTTTCAAACAGCTCTAAAATCGGGATGGGAGACGCGGCATGCAGCGCACGAGAGCCCTCTCCTCCGGCCGCGCGGCCCCGGCGCGGCTGGCCCCGATGCGGGCCGCCCCCTTCCTCGCGGGCCTGCTCCTGGCCGCGCCGGCGCTGGCGCAGGACGGGTCGGCCGACCAGATCGAGCGCGGCAAGTACCTCGTGACGATGGGCGACTGCGCGGCCTGCCACACGGCGCCGGGCGGCAAGTACCTCGCCGGCAACTACGCGCTGAACATGCCCTTCGGCGTGATCATGACCCCCAACCTCACCCCCGACAAGGAGACGGGCCTCGGCAACTGGAGCTACGCCGACTTCGACCAGGCGTTCCGGCACGGCTACAGCAAGAACGTCGGCTACCTGTACCCGGCCTTCCCGTTCGCGTGGTTCACCAAGGTCACCGACGAGGACACCAAGGCGATCTGGGCCTACCTCCAGTCGGTCCCGGCCGTGAACGAGAAGCGGAAGGAGAGCCAGATCCCGTTCCCGTTCAGCGTCCGCACGGCGCTGGTGACGTGGCGGACGGCCTTCTTCACCGAGGAGCGCTTCAAGCCCGACCCGAAGGCCAGCGCCGAGGTGAACCGCGGCGGCTACCTCGTGGAGGGGCTCGGCCACTGCGCCATGTGCCACAACGAGAACAAGCTCGTCGGCAACTCGAGCTTCGCGGGCCGGTTCGGCGGCGGCGTGATCGACGGCTGGTACGCCCCCAACATCACCCCGGACGGCCACCAGGGCATCGGCGCCTGGACCGACGAGCAGGTGGTGACCTACCTCAAGACCGGCACCGCCCCGGGCGACCGGCCGGGCGTCGCCGCCGGGCCGATGCGCCAGACCATCATGGAATCCCTCTCCAAGGTGAAGGAGGAGGACCTGAAGGCCATGGTGGCGTACCTGCGCACCGTGCCGGCCAAGCAGACCTACAAGCCGAAGGACCTCACGGCCTTCGACACGCCCGACGCGCCCGGCGCCTCCACCTACCTGACCTACTGCTCCTCCTGCCACCAGCCCGACGGCAAGGGCATCGAGGGCGCGGTCCCGGCGCTCGCCGGCAACACCTCGGTCCAGTCCGAGGGCCCCGAGACGGTGCTGCGGGTGATCTACGGCGGGCTCGGCGCCCAGAGTGGGCTCGCCCCGATGGTGGCGATCGGCCAGCAGATGACCGACGTCGAGGTGAAGAACGTCACCGACTACATCCGCAATTCCTGGGGCAACAAGGCGCCGGTCGTGACCGGCGAGAAGGCCTCGGAGGCGCGCGCCGCCACCAAGACCATGCTGGCCGGCACGGCGCCCTGCGCGGAGATCGAGCAGGACAAGCTCAAGGCCGCCTTCGACAAGATCGGCCTGCAGGCGAGCCTGAAGGGCCTGAAGCAGCAGGACTTCGTCCCGACCCTCGCCCGGCTGGTGCAGCAGGTGAAGGCGGAGCCGACCGGGGTCACCGACGACGACATCGTCAACGGCCTGACCACGGCCTTCTGCAAGGTCGGCCGCGACGACCCGCAATACGGCAACCCGAGCTGGCCCGCGGTGATCGGCACCTTCGCGAACGTCGCCTACAGCCAGGTGAAGCACCCGGAGAAGCAGGCCGCCAACGTCCCCTCGGCCACCACGCCGCCGGCGAAGAACTGAGGCGCCGCCCCCGCGGCCCCGGCCTGCCGGGGTCTTCGGGGCCGGTTCGGGGTCAGATCGGGCGGAACGGATAAAACCGTGTTTCGTTGGAGCCGGGACGTGCCGACCTCACGCCCGGAGTCCCCGTGTCCAGCCTCGTCCGCATCCTGCTCGCGATCTTCTTCCCGCCGATCGCCGTGCTCGTCACCACGGGCTTCGGCCTTCAGTTCCTGCTGAACATCCTGCTGTGGATCCTGGGCTGGCTGCCCGGCACGGTCCACGCCCTGTGGCTGATGAACCGCGACCGGCCGCTGGTCTGAACCGTCAGGGCTTCCGGCCCTCGGGCTCGCCCTTCCGGAGGGCGGGCTTCTCCGCCTTCGCGTCGGCCTTCGACTCACCCTTGCCCTCGACCTTCGCGGTCTTCACCGCGTGGGCCCTGGCGGCCTTCGGCGCGACCGTCTCGGCGGCGTGGGCGACCTTCGCCGGCTCCGGCGCCGCCGCGGGCACGACCGCGGCGGCGACCGCCGGGGCCGCGGGCGCCGCCGGGGCCGGCTTGTCCTTGGCGAAGAGCTGGCCGAACAGCTTCTGGTAGCTGCTCGCATCGCCGTCCGCGTCCGCCACCGCGATGCGAGCGGGCTTGTCGGGCAGGGCCGCCGTGGTCTCGACCTGCGCGTCGGGATCGGCGCGGTTCGCCATGAGCGTCGTGGGCGTCGTGGGCGCCGCTGGCTCCCGCCCGTGCCCCTTGCCGCCGGCCTTCGCGGCGCGGGTCGCGGCCGCCGGCTCGGCGCCGGCCAGCATCGTGGGCTGGCCCTTCGGCGCGAGCTCGATCTCCTGCGGGCCGGCCGCCAGGGTCTCGGGTCGGCTCACGTCGCCGAGATTGTGCCGGCCGTACTCCTTGGCGTCGTAGGGCAGGACCGTCTCGGTGCCGCCGAGGCTCGCGAAGGCGCTGGCGTTCTGCGGGCGGAAGACCGGGTTCTGGCCGCCGTCCTGGTAGACGACCCGCACCGCCGGCGTGCCCTTGGCGACGAGGTCGGCGACCGCGTGCGTGTCGCGCGCGCTCTTCTCGGCCACCAGCGGGTCGACCCGCGGCTTGCACGAGCCGGCGGCCGCGTCGGCCCCGCCGAACACGTACTTGGTCCCGCACTGGCCGACCTTCGGCTCCTCGTGCAGGGCCTCGAAATAGTCGGAGCCCTCCTTGAGGTTCTGCCAGAAGGCGATGTTCGGATCGTTGCGGAACTTGGCCATGTTCTCGGCCGTCATCCGGAACGGGTAGGACTGGAACTGGAAGCTGCGCTGGCCGCCGATGAACGCGTCGCGGGCGACGGCGTAGATCTCCGCGATGGTGGCGTCGGTCATGGCGAAGCAGCCCGCCGACGAGCAGGTGCCGTGCACCATCAGGTACTTGCCGGTGCGGCCGTTGGCCCGGTCGACGGCGTTCGGGAAGCCCGTGTCGAACGAGAGATAGTACGACGAGTTCGGGTTCATCAGGCCCGGGGTGATCGTGTAGAAGCCCTCGGGCGCCTGCCGGTCGCCCTCGCGGGTCTTCGGCCCGAGCTGGCCGGACCAGCGGCAGATCGGGTAGGTCTTCAGGAGGGCGTAGCGGCCGTCGCTCCCCCGCTTCCAGATCTCCATCTCCGCCTCCTTCTTGAAGGTGCGGATCAGGATCGGGTCGGAGGGCTGCATCCCCTTGGACTGCATCAACGCGACGGTCTGGGGGGCGATCGGCGCGAGGCTGCGCGCGCTCGGGCCGTTGATCCCGGAACCGTCCTGGCAGGCGGCGAGCGACAGGGCCAGCAGGGACGCCGCCGCCAGCAGTCGCGCGGTCGCGAGACGCGCCGTCATGGGGAACCTCGATCGTCTTACGCGCGCCCGCGGGCCTTGCTGGCCGCGTCGGGTGCCACTCCCCAACCCAATAGGCTCGTTAAGCTTGCGCCTTCCTTACCGCAAGGACCCGGCTGCAACACTGGATTGTTCTCGGGTGTGGAGAGCCCGCGCATGCGCGCTATCCACAGCGCGCCGCGGCGGGGTCGCGGGACGGCGCCGTTCGAGCCGCAGGGCCGCGCGGCGATCCATGCTGTGCTCGTGCGCGGTCCCGCCCGCGGTCCGGCCTGCCGGCCCGGTGCGCGGACCGGTGGGCTCCCTGGCGGAGCGGACGCGTGCGACCGCGCCGGGCGCCCAACTTTGAGCTGCTTGCCTCGGCGGGATGAAGGCGCCACGTTCGCGGAGGCTGCCATCCGGATTCGGCCGATCGACCCGGACGGCTCGAACACGCGAACGTCGCCCATGACGGCCCTCTCGCTCGACACGCACGCCCTCGTCCGTCGCCTGCGGGCGACCGGCCTGTCAGAGGATCAGGCCGAGGCGATCACCGCGGCGATCCGCGAGAGTCGGGATTCCGATCTGACGAACCTCGTCACCAAGACCGATCTGGCCGAAGCGAAGTTCGACATCATGAAATGGGTGATCGGCTCGATCGGCTTCCAGACGATCGTCATCGTCGGCGCGATCGTTGCCCTGTCGCGCGCCGCGCATTGACGGCCGCCCCGGGAGCCGACCGTCCGCCGCCCCGCAACGTCGCCCCCGGGCGCCCGCTCAGGCGAACAGAGCCGGCCGCCGCGCCGCCTCGGCGCGGATGATCGCCACCAGCGCCGCGTCGTCGGCCGGGTCGGCGAGCCGCAGGCCGACCGGCTCCGAGGGCGTCTGCACGGTGAGCCAGCGAAGGGTGGGCCGGAGGTCGAGCGCCTCGACCACCGCCATGCGCGGGTGCCCGGTCTCGAGCTGCACGAAGGTCAGGTGGTTGCGGCTGGCGCGCTGCCCGAGCAGGTCGTCGATCGCCTCGACCACGTCGCGGGGCGTGTGCAGATGGGTCATCATCCAGAGGCGGTTGTCGGTGCCCGGCGTGTCGAGGGCCCGGCGCAGCCGGCGCACGCCCTCGGTGAGGAAGGCGTAGTCCGCCTCGCTCGTCGCCGGGTCGTGGTGGTTGAACACGCACTCGAGGCCGTGCCGCTCCCGGTAGAGGCGGTGGCGTCCCCGCCAGATGCCGGGGCCGCGCCGCTCGGCCTCCGGGATGCTCTCCAGCTGGCCCCGGTCGACGAGCGCCGCGAAGTCGTCGGCGAGGCAGTCCCGGGCCATGCCGGGCATGGAGAAGATCCAGTCGAGGGGCCCCGACCACTGGCGCAGGTCGAGCGTCTTGAGGACGTGCGCCATCTGGCAATTGCAGCCCAGGGAGGCGTGGTTGTGCCGGCCCGGCTCCCGCGCGTCGCGCCAGCCGAGCAGCCGGCCGAGCGCGCCGAACAGGCCCCCCGTCGCCCCGGGCTCGCTCACAGGGTCCGGCCGATCGCCAGGAACTTCTCGGCGCGCCGGTCGCGGACCTCGACGGGCGAGAGGCCGTCGAACTGCGCGAGGGCGTCGGCGATGGCGTCGCCCGCGGCCCGGATCGCCGCCTCGCGGTCGCGGTGCGCCCCGCCGGTGGCCTCCGGGATGATCGCGTCGATGACGCCGAGCCGCAGCAGGTCCTGGGCGGTGATCTTCATGGCGGTCGCGGCGTCCGACGCGCGGCCCTGGTCGCGCCACAGGATCGAGGCGGCGCCCTCCGGCGAGATCACCCCGTAGATCGCGTGCTCCAGCATCAGCACCCGGTTGGCGGTGGCGAGCGCGATCGCGCCGCCCGAGCCGCCCTCCCCGATCACCACGGCGACGTTGGGCACGCCGAGCGCGAGGCAGGCCTCGGTCGAGCGGGCGATGGCCTCGGCCTGGCCGCGCTCCTCCGCCTCGATGCCCGGATAGGCGCCGGCGGTGTCCACGAAGGCGAGGACCGGCAGACCGAACCGGTCGGCGGTCTCCATGAGCCGGACCGCCTTGCGGTAGCCCTCGGGCCGGGCCATCCCGAAATTGTGGCGCAGCCGCGCCTCGGTCGTCGCGCCCTTCTCCTGGCCGAGCACCAGGACCGGCCGGCCGCGGAACCGGCCGAATCCGCCCAGGATCGCCTCGTCCTCGCCGAAGCTGCGGTCGCCGGCCAGCGGCGTGAACTCGGTGATGAGCCCGTCGCGGTAGTCCACGAAGTGCGGCCGCTGCGGGTGGCGGGCCACCTGGGTCTTCTGCCAGGGGGTCAGATTCGCGTAGATCTCGGCGAGCGCCTGGCCGGCCTTGGCCTCGAGCCGGCCGACCTCCTCGGCGATGGAGACCGCGCCGTCGCGCGCGCTCACGGCGCGCAGCTCCTCGAGCTTGGCCTCCAGCTCGGCCACCGGCTTCTCGAAGTCGAGGTAGGTGCGCGTCACCGCCATCGTATCACAGGTCTTCCCGGGGTCCGCCGCGCGAGAGGCGGCGGGCGGGAGGTGTTGGCGATGGCGGGGATGGTGTCAACCGGCGGCGTGGCGGAAGCGCCCCGGGTCCGGGTCGGTCCGGGCCGCGTCAGGCCGCGTCCAGCGCCTCCCGGGCGATCCGGCGGCAATGCTCTAGGTAGCCGCGCTGGTGCGCGCCCATCAGGTCGGTGACCACCGACCAGAGCCAGCCGGGGGCGTCGGGGCCCGGGCCCGGCGCCCGCACGGCGTCGATCCAGGCCCGGCGGTCGGCCGCGCCCATCTGGCGGCCGTGGGCCCGGCCCAGGATGGCGGCGAGGTGCCGGGAGACGCGGACCGCCTCGCCGCGGGAGAACTGCTCGGCGTCGATCTTGAGATCCTGCGGCAGCAGCTCGCGGACCGTGACGGGCGTGCCGCCGATGTGGCCGGCGACCATCCGGTCGCCGAGGTTGGGCGACAGCGCCCGCGCGCCCGCGACGACGCGTTCGGCGTGGTCCGACGGCACCGCGATCCCGGCGGCGGCCGGCGCGAGGTGCGGCACCGCCTCCTTGACGTCGAGGAGGGCGAGGTTCGGACGGTCGCCGCCCAGCACCTCCACCAGGGCGGCGTAGCGCAGGCGCCCGAGGGAGCTGCAGCCCTTGATCCAGTAGGCGGCGTCGAGCAGCCGGATCTCGGCGTCGTCGGCCGCGCTGCCGAGCGCCAGGACGAGGCGGCGGATCTCCGGATCGCGGATCAGCGCCGTCAGCGAGTCTTGCTCGTCGGCGTCGAGGTCGAAGAACCGGCTGCCCCGTGGGAGCCGGGCGGCCTTGCCCTTCAGGCGCTCGCGCGAGAGGTGGCGCCAGCGCCGGCCGAGCGCCCGCCGCTTCGTCGTGACGACGATCTCGGACGGGTCGACGCCCCGCTCGGCCCCCTCGGGATCGGCGATCCCGTCGGCGTAGCCGTCCGCCATGGCGTCCATCATCCGGGCGGTGACGATGCCCGGCAGGGTCGCGTTGAGCGCCGCGGTGACCAGGGAGAGCGCGAGCCGGACGAGGTCGAAGGCCGGGTTCGCCACCACGGTCTGGTCGAGGTCGCGGATCTGGATGTCGATCCCGCCGTCCGGGCCGGCGAGCGCGCCGAGATTGCCGAGATGCGCGTCGCCGCAGATCCAGACGGGCGGCCCCTCGGGCAGGGTGCCGGCCGGCATCCCGGCGAGCAGCTCGTAGAACCGCGCCGTGCTGCCGCGGACGTAGGCGTGCGGCGAGGACGCGATCTTGCACAGGCGGCGGTGGTTCAGCACGCTCGCGTCGCGGCCGGATCGGGCCGGTACCTGCATGTCCATGGGTTCGGTCCCGCGCGCCGCTCCGCCGGCCTCGACGGGCCGGCCGAATCCGATAACACGGCGAGGCCGGCCTTTTCATCCGCGCGCGCGGGCGCGCGTATTGACGCGGGGACGCCTGTCAGGCCGCCGGTCAGGCCGCCTGCGACTCGACCCGGTTCCGGCCCGCCGCCTTGGCCCGGTAGAGGGCGAGGTCGGCCCGGCGGAGCATGTCGGCGGGGCCGAGATCCTCGCCGCGGCGCACGGCGACGCCGATCGAGACCGTCACCGACACGGTCCGGGTCGCCCCCTGCACGGTGAACGGCACCGCCTCGACGCGCTCGCGGATGCGCTCGGCGATGCCCTGCGCCTCGACGAGGCCCGCCTCCGGCAGGATCACCACCACCTCCTCGCCGCCGTAGCGCGCCACGATGTCGATCGGCCGCGTGTGATGGCGGACCCGCTCGGCGAAGCCGCGCAGCACCTCGTCGCCGGCCTCGTGGCCGAAGCTGTCGTTGATCCCCTTGAAGTGGTCGATGTCGAGGATCAGCGCGGCGAGGCTCGCCCGGCGGGCGGCCTCGTCGCCGAACAGGGTGCCGAGGTGGCTGTCGAGGTAGCGCCGGTTGTGCAGGCCGGTGAGCGCGTCGGTCACGGCCATCTGCAGGGAGGCCTGCATCGCCCCCCGGAGCGCGTCGGTGAAGCGCTTGCGCTTCACCTGGGTGCGGACCCGGGCCATCAGCTCGTTGCGGTCGACCGGCCGCATCAGGAAGTCGTGCACGCCGAAATCGAGCCCGCGGACCACCCGGGCGCGGTCATACTCCTCGGCGAGCATGATCAGCGGCATCGCCCGGGTCCGGTCGAGGGACCGGAGCTGGCTGCACAGGCGCAGGCCGTCGAAGCCGGTGAGGTCGAGGCTCACGAGGGCGAGGTCGAAGGACTCCTCGGCGGCGAGGCGCAGGGCCTCCTGCGGGTCGGGCTCGACCGTGACCACGTGGTGCTGGCGCAGGGCCCCGGCGAGGCGCTCGGCCGAGCCGGGCCGGTCCTCGATCAGCAGGATCCGGGCGTCGAGGCCGGTCTCGGCGGTGGCGAGCGCCAGGGGATCGCCGATCCCGAACTCCCGGGAGGCGAGCGCGCGCTGGCGCAGCTCGTCCGTCACGGCCTTGAGCCGCACGAGGCTGCGCACCCGGGTGAACAGGGCGGTGTCGTCCACCGGCTTGGTCAGGAAGTCGTCGGCCCCGGCGTCGAGGCCGCGCAGGCGGTCCGCGGGCTGGTCGAGGGCCGTGACCATCACCACCGGGATGTGGGCCGTGAGCGGGTTGTTCTTGAGATGCCGGCAGACCTCGAACCCGTCCATGCCGGGCATCATCACGTCGAGCAGGACGAGGTCGCAGAGGCCCTTCTCGCAGATCGCGATCGCGTCCCGGCCGTTCATGGCCGCGAGCGTGTCGAAATATTCCAGGCCGAGCTTCGTCTCCAGAAGCCTGACGTTCGGGAACAGATCGTCGACGATCAGGACACGGGCCGACATGGTTCCTCGTGCGGGCGCGGGTGAGCGGCCCGGACCGGGCGCCGTGTGCCGTGGGGGCGCGCCGCCGGTCGGCCGCCGGGGCCGGGGCGGACACGACGGGACGGACGGTTGAACCGGTCACCCGGCCCGGCGCGGCCGGGGGTCCGGTTCAACGGCACGCCTCGCCGGCGTCAACGCGGTTCAAGATAGGCCCGAACCGTTGCCAAAAACTTCGCGACCGAGATCGGCTTCGACAGGTAGGCCTCGCAGCCGCCCTCGCGGATCCGCTCCTCGTCGCCCTTCATGGCGAAAGCCGTGATGGCGATCACCGGGATGCTCTTGAGGTCGTCGTCCTCCTTGAGCCACTTCGTCACCTCGAGGCCGGAGACCTCGGGGAGCTGGATGTCCATGAGGATCAGGTCGGGGTGATGGGCGCGCGCCAGCTCGATCGCCTCGATGCCGTGGGCGGTCTTGAGCGTCGCGTAGCCGTTCGCCTCCAGGAGATCGTTGAACAGCTTCATGTTCAACTCGTTGTCCTCGACGATCAGCACCGTCTTCTTCATGATCCGTTGTCCCGGTGCGCGCCGATCATGATTAGCGGGCCGTGAAGCCCCTCCGTCACCTTTGTAGCGTTCACATGTTGATGAATGGCAAACCTCTTCAAGGGCATGAGTCGGCCGAACGGCTCGCCCTGGACGTTCTGTTGTGGATCGCTGGGGACGACGACCGTCTCCTGCCCTTCCTGGCGGCGAGCGGCCTGAGCCCCGACACGCTCCGCGCGAGCGCCCGGGAGCCGGCCTTCTTGGTCGGCGTCCTCGACCACGTGATGGGCGACGAGAACGTGCTGGTCGCCTGCGCGAACGGCCTCGGGATCAAGCCGGAGCGGATCGCCGCGGCCTGGCAGGCGCTCTCGCCGCGGCCGGACGACGCATGGGCGTGAGGCGGGGCCTCAGGGCGTGCAGCCCTTGCCCGCCTCCCTGTCGGCCCGCCCCGCCTTGGCGTCGATGTCGAGGGCGGTCATGTCGCCCAGGATGGCGAAGTCGCCGTAATCGAGCTTGAGCGCGCCGCTGACGCCGTTCTCGTAGAGGTCGAAGCCGAGGGTGTAGATCGGCGTCCGCTCCCCGGCGCCCTCGGTGTAGTAGCTGAGGCGGACCGGCCAGCGCGGCATGGTGGCCAGCGACCCGTCGCGCAGGGGCTTGTCGCGGGTCGAGCCGGAGGCCGGGGCCGGGCCGGTCGCGGCGTGGCCGATCACCGCGAAGGTGTCGTAGACCTTCCGGCCGTCGTCCGAGCCGTCGAAGACCTTGACCGCGAGGGTCGACTGGCCGGCCCGCGCTGCCTCGATCAGACGGCGCATGTGCTCGCTCGGGAACAGGACCGGCCCCTCCACGGTGAACGGCTTGGGGCCGCCCTTCAGCTTCACCGTCAGGGCGTCGCCCTGCTCGGAGGCGGTCCCGTCCACGGGGGCGGCGGGCTTGTTGTTGGTGAGCGTCGTCGTCTTGAACCGGAACTCGCGCCCCTGCCCGCCCTCGAAGGTGGTGCTGCGCATGTCGGACAGGCGCGCGCCGGTCTCGCCGGAGGACAGCTCCGTCACCTGGCGGGTCTGCATCGTGTAGCCGCGGCAGGCGTCGCCCCGGAAATCGATGACGATGCGCCCGCGGGCGCTCTCCACCGAGCGGGTGCCGCCGCCCTCGGCCAGCGACAGGTCGTAGACCGCGCGGTGGTTGGCGAGCACGATCTCGGGCGCCGGCGGCTTGGCCTCCGGTTCGGGCGCGGCGGGCGGGGCCGCGCGGGTGGGCCCGGCGCAGACGAGAAGACCGGCCGTCAGCAGTGGGAAGAGGCGCAGGCGCATGGACAACCCCGGTTCGGTCCGCCGCAGATAGCAGGCTCAGGGAATCGGGCAATGCTTGGGCCGCCCCGGCGACGCGCCGGCCGGCCTACCGGTAGCCCTCGGCCTGGAGGGCGAACAGCTCGGCGTAGCGGCCGCCCCGCGCCATGAGGGCGGCGTGGCTGCCCTCCTCCAAGACCCGGCCGCCCTCCAGGACGAGGATGCGGTCGGCCATGCGCACGGTGGAGAAGCGGTGCGAGATCAGCACCGTCGTCCGCCCGGCCGACAATTCCCGGAACCGGGCGAAGACGTCGTGCTCGGCCCGGGCGTCGAGGGCGGCGGTCGGCTCGTCCAGGATCAGGATCTCGGCCTCGCGCATGTAGGCCCGGGACAGCGCGACCTTCTGCCACTCGCCCCCGGAGAGGTCGAGGCCGCCGGCGAAGCGCTTGCCCAGCGGCTGGGCGTAGCCCGCGGGCAGGCGCTCGATCACCGGGGCCGCGAGCCCGCGGGCCGCCGCGGCGGCGATGCGGTCCGCGTCGTCGGCGGCCGCGATCCGGCCGACCGCGACGTTCTCCCCGGCGGTGAGGTCGAAGCGGACGAAGTCCTGGAAGATCGCCCCGATCCGCGCCCGCAGGTCGTCGAGGTCGTAGGCGGGCAGCGGCACGCCGTCGAGGAGCACGCGGCCCTCGTGCGGCTCGTACAGCCGGGTCATCAGCTTGACGATCGTGGTCTTGCCGGCGCCGTTGCCGCCGACCAGCGCCACCGTCTCCCCGGCCCGGACCGCGAAGGAGAGGTGGCGCAGGGCCCAGCCCTGCGCGCCCGGGTAGCGGTAGCCGACATCCTCGAAGACCAGCCCCTCCCGGATCGGGCTCGGCACCGGCACGGGCCGGGCGGGCGAGCGGATCTGCGGCCGGATCGCGAAGAAGGCGTAGAAATCCTCGAGATACTGCGCCTGGCCGGTGATCTGGGTCAGCCCGAGGAGCAGCCCCTCCAGGCCGCCGCGCAGCCGCTGGAACGCGCCGGCCAGGAAGGCGAGGTCGCCCACCGAGAAGGCGCCCGCCACCGTGCGCCAGACGATCACCGCGTAGGCGGCGTAGTAGGCGAGCGTCCCGAGGCTCGCGAAGGCGAAGCCCCAGCCGGCCCGGGCGACCGCGAGGCCGCGGTTCTCGGCGAGCAGCCGCCCCGCCACCGCGGCGTAGAGCCCGGTGACGTAGCCCGCGAGGCCGAAGAGCTTGATCTCCTTGGCGGTCTCGACGCTGGCGCCGAGGTAGCGCAGGTAGTCGATCCGCCGCCGCTCGGGGCTGCGGATCCAGGCGAGGCGGTAGCCGGCCTTGGTGAAGTGCCACTCGTTGAGCACCGCCGGGACCAGGGCGGCGGCGATCAGCACGACGAGCCAGGGCGTGAAGGCCGCGACCCCGACCGCCAGGGTCGCGAGGGTCAGGAGGCCCTGCAGCTGGCCGAACACCGTGCCGATGAGGCCGGTGCGGCCGCTGACCTGCCGGCGGGCCCGCTCCAGCCGGTCCTGCTGGGCGCTGTCCTCGAACTGGGCGAGGTCGAGCTCGGCGGCGTGCGCCATCAGCCGCAGGGAGGCCGCGTTGGCGTAGAGGTCGCCGATCAGGGTCTCGACGAGGCTCGAGAGCCGGCCGGTCAGGTCCGAGAGCAGGGCGAGGCCGAACTCGGCGGCGACGAGGCCGGCGAGCCGCGCCCGGCCGGGATCGGCGAGCCACGAAGCGAGCCCCGCCTCCGGCGCCGGCCGGGCGTGCTCGGCCACGATCCCGTCGAGGATGAGCTTAGCGAGGTAGAGGGTCAGGACCGGCAGGCAGGCCGCCACGAGGCGCAGCGACAGGCTCGCCGCCAGCAGGCGCGGGCTCGCGGCGGCGATCTCCCGGAACAGGGTCGGCAGGTAGCGCAGGGCGCCGACGCGCGCGCCCAGGCGCTTGCCGAGTCGCTCACCCAGCCGCCGACGCAGTCCCGCCCCCGGCCGCGGTACGGGCCCGCTCATACCCTGGGGATGACCCGCCGGGTTTGGGGCGTGGATTGGACGACGTGCAAGGATATCATTAACTGTAGATGCATATAGTTTTAATCCTCGTCGAGTGGTGCGTGCTCAGCGGTCCTGCAATCCTCAGAGTTTCGGTTCTCCTCATCATTGCCGGCATCCTCGCGGCGGTGGTGCAGGCCCTGCTGCCGAGCCCCGCACCCGGACCGGCGATTCCGCCCGCGTCCGCTCCGGAAACACCGGCGGCCCCCCAGCCCTCGGCCACGGTCCGGCGCGTCGAGCCGCCTCCCGCGGCTCCTGCGGCGCCGCCCGCCCCGGCCGCTCCGTCCGCCCCGCCCGCGGCGGCGGTCGAGCCTGCCCCCGCCCCGCCCGGCGGCGCTCCGGCGCCGACGCAGATGCCCTCCGACGCGACGGCCTTCCCCGCCGAGCCGCTCCCGCGGGAGGCGCAGCCCGATCCGTCGGCGCAGGAGGCGGCCGGTCAGGCCGAGGTCGACCGGGCGGAGGACAGCGCCGGTCCCCGGGCCCTGGCCATCCTCGATCTCAACACCGCCTCGGTGGCGGATCTCAATCACCTGCGCGGCGGCGGCGCCATCGGCCGGGCGATCGTCGCCAAGCGGCCCTACACGTCGGTGGAGCAGCTGCTGTCGAAGCGCGTGCTCAGCCGGTCGGTCTACGAGAAGATCAAGGATCAGGTGACTGTGCGGTGACCGTGCGGTGACCGTGCGGTGAGCGGCCGCGGCCCGGCGACCCGCTCCGGCCCGCTCCGCCTTGCGGCGTCCGAGGATATAAATTAGCGCTGTGCGGGATATCCCAGGGGGCCGCGCATGCCGCTCTACGTCAAGGATCCGCAGGTCGACGCCCTCGCGGCCCAGCTCATGGCGTTGCTGGGCACGAGCAAGACCGACGCGGTGCGCCGCGCGCTTCAGAACGAGATCGCCCGCCAGACGAACCGGCCCGATCTCGTCGAGCGGACGGCCGACTTCGTCCGTGCCCTGCACGAGCGTGCCGGTCCGGACCGGAAGCCCGCCGACGCGGCGTTCATCGACGGTCTGTACGAGCGCACCTGAGGCGGGACCCGATGTTCGTGGATGCGTCGGCCCTCACGGCGATCCTCACCGACGAGACGGATGCGGCCGCCCTGGCGGCCCGGCTTCAGCGGGCGCTGCGCCGCGTGACGTCGCCCCTGGCGGTCTGGGAAACCGGCGTGGCCTTGGCGCGCCACCTCGATCTCCCGGTCCCGGCCGCCCGCGAGGCGGTGCACGCCTATCTCGACCTCGCCGGCATCGAGATCGTGGCCGTCCCGCCGGAGGCCGAAGCGGGCGCGCTGGACGCCTACGACCGCTTCGGCAAGGGCCGGCACCCGGCCGGCCTGAACTTCGGCGACTGCTTCGCCTACGCCTGTGCCCGCGCCCACGGCATCCCGCTGCTCCACAAGGGCAACGACTTCCCGCTCACGGACATCGAGACCGCCTGAGGCCGACGGTCCGCGCGCGGGACAGGCGGGGCGCGGCGGGCGGAGGACTGCCGCCGCGCGCCCTCAGATCTTCGTGCCGAAGATCTCGGCCACCTGCGGGATGTCCTTGTCGCCGCGGCCCGACATGTTGAGCACCATGAGGTGCTCGGCCGGGCGCTGCGGCGCGAGCTCCAGGATCTTGGACAGGGCGTGGGCCGGCTCCAGGGCCGGGATGATCCCCTCCAGCATCGAGCAGAGCTTGAACGCCTCCAGCGTCTCGGAATCGGTCGCCGACAGGTACGTGACCCGGCCCATCTCGTGCAGCCACGCGTGCTCGGGGCCGATGCCCGGATAGTCGAGGCCCGCCGAGATCGAGTGCGCGTCGGCGATCTGGCCGTCCCCGTCCATCAGCAGGTAGGTGCGGTTGCCGTGCAGCACGCCCGGCTTGCCGCCGGTGAGCGAGGCCGCGTGCAGGCCCGACTGGACGCCGTGGCCCGCGGCCTCGACGCCGAAGATCTCGACCTCGCGGTCGTCCAGGAACGGGTGGAACAGCCCCATGGCGTTCGAGCCGCCGCCGATGCAGGCGACGAGGGAATCCGGGATCCGGCCCTCCTGGGCGATCATCTGCTCGCGGGTCTCGCGGCCGATCACCGACTGGAAGTCGCGGACCATGGCCGGGTACGGGTGCGGGCCCGCCACCGTGCCGATGCAGTAGAACGTGTCGGCGACGTTGGTGACCCAGTCGCGCAGCGCCTCGTTCATGGCGTCCTTGAGGGTCTTGGTGCCGGATTCCACCGGGATCACCTCGGCGCCGAGCATCTTCATGCGGAAGACGTTGGGCGCCTGCCGGGCGACGTCGACCGCGCCCATGTAGACGACGCACTTGAGGCCGAAGCGCGCGCAGAGCGTGGCGGTGGCGACGCCGTGCTGGCCGGCGCCGGTCTCGGCGATGATCCGCGGCTTGCCCATGCGGCGGGCCAGCAGGATCTGGCCCAGCACGTTGTTCACCTTGTGGGAGCCGGTATGGTTCAGCTCCTCGCGCTTGAAATAGACCTTGGCGCCCTGCCCCGCCGGCGCCTTGGCGCGCAGGTGCTCGGTGAGGCGCTCGGCGTAGTAGAGCGGGCTCGGCCGGCCGATATAGTGGGTGCCGTAGCTCTCCATCTCGGCCTGGAAGGTCGGGTCCTGCTTGGCCGCGTCGTAGGCCGCCTCCAGCTCGAGGATCAGCGGCATCAGCGTCTCGGCGACGAAGCGGCCGCCGAAGATGCCGAAGCGGCCGCGCTCGTCGGGGCCGGTGCGGAAGGAGTTGGGCTCGGGGGCGATGGTCACGGGACGGATCCTGCGCGCGCGTGTCGATCTGTTGCCGGGTGCCTAGACCCATGTCGCCGTCACCGCAATGCGGCCAGCCGCGCGCGTAACCGGATCGGGCGCCGGCGCGAACGGGCTGTCAGCATCCGGCAGGAGGTTGACCATGGCCCTTCGCGACACGTTCCGCACCCTCTCCCGCCCGGTCCTCGGGGCGGGGCTCGGGCTCGGGCTCGCGGGCGCCGTCCTGCTCCCCCGGCTCCCGGCCTTCGCCGAGGAGGCGCCCCGGCGCCTGCCGGAGGCCGTGACCCGCTCCGCCGAGCCGCCGGGGCCGCGCGTGGCCGTCTTCGCCGGCGGCTGCTTCTGGGGCGTGCAGGGGGTGTTCCAGCACGTGCGCGGGGTGAGCGGCGCGGTGTCGGGCTACGCCGGCGGCACCCGCGCGGAGGCCGATTACCGCACCGTGAGCGGCGGCGGGACCGGCCACGCCGAGGCCGTGTCGGTCACCTACGACCCGTCGGTCATCCGCTACGACGAGCTGCTGCGGATCTTCTTCTCGGTGGCCCTCGACCCGACCCAGGTGGATCGCCAGGGACCCGATGCCGGGCGCCAGTACCGCTCGGCCCTGTTCCCGCAGGACGCCGACCAGGCGCGGGTGGCCGGGGCCTACATCGCCCAGCTCGACGCGGCCCAGGCCTACGCGCGGCCGGTCGCCACCCGGATCGAGCCGGGCGCCGCGTTCTACCCGGCGGAAGGCTACCACCAGGACTTCATGGCCCTGCACCCCGGCCACCCGTACATCGCCGCCAACGACGCGCCGAAGCTCGAGGCCCTGAAGCAGCTGTTCCCGGAGCGGACGGCCGCGCAGCCGGTGCTGGTCAACCGCCCGCCGGCTTGAGCGCTCCCCGTCATCGCGAGCGCAGCGAAGCGACCCAGGGCAGCGCGACATCCCCCACAGCGTAGAGCCACCCTGGATTGCTTCGCTGCGCTCGCAAAGACGGCGCTGAGGGACCCAGTCCGTGTGAGGGTCGGTCCGCTGCCTTCCCTATTCCTCCGGCGGACGCGGCCGGCCGAAATCCGGGGCCGCGGTCTCCTGGCCCTGCGCCACGATGCTGCGCCGGATCGCCCGGGTGCGGGTGAACATCGCGTGGAGCGCGTCGCCGTCGCCCCAGCGCACCGCCTTGGCGAGCGCCGACAGGTCCTCGTTGAACCGGCCGAGCATCTCCAGCACCGCCTCGCGGTTGTTGAGGAAGATGTCCCGCCACATGGTCGGGTCCGACGCCGCGATGCGGGTGAAGTCGCGGAACCCGCTCGCCGAGAACTTGATCACCTCGGACTGCGTCGCCGCCTCGAGGTCGGCCGCGGTGCCGACGATGTTGTAGGCGATCAGGTGCGGCAGGTGGCTGGTGATGGCGAGCACGTGGTCGTGGTGCTCGGCGCTCATCGTCTCGACGTCGGCGCCCATCCCCGCCCACAGGGCGCGGACGGTCTCGATCGCCGCCGGATCGGTGCCCTCGGGCGGGGTCAGGATGCACCAGCGGCCCTGGAACAGGGTCGCGAAGCCCGCGTCCGGCCCCGAGAACTCGGTCCCGGCGATCGGGTGCCCGGGGACCAGCGCGACGCCCTCGGGCAGGTGCGGCCGGACCGCCGCCACCACGGCGCCCTTCACCGAGCCGACATCCGACACGATCGCGCCGGGCTTGAGATGCGGCGCCATCTCGGCCGCCGCCGCCCCGATCGCGCCCACCGGCACGCACAGGATGACGAGGTCGGTGCCGGCGGCGCCCTCCGCCGGGTCGCCCGTGACGACGTCGGCGATGCCGAGCTCGCGCACCCGGGCGCGCACGGCCGCGTCGCGGTCCACCGCCACGATGGTCCGGGCGAGGCCGTAGCGGCGCGCCGCCCGGGCGATCGAGGAGCCGATCAGCCCGAGGCCGACGATGGCGAGGCGGCCGATAGCGGGCGCCTCGGTCCCGGGCGCCCCGGCCACGGACGTCTCAGCCATGCCGGCCCCGCACGAAGTCGCCGAGCGCGGCCAGGAAGGCTTTGTTCGCCTCGGCCCCGGCGACCGTCACCCGCAGGGCGTTGGGCAGGCCGTAGGCGGTGACCCGCCGGGTGATGAGGCCGCGCTCGGTCAGGAACGCGTCCGCGTCCTCCGCCGAGCGGCCCGGCGCGTCGGGGAAGTGGATCAGCAGGAAGTTCGCGACGCTCGGCGTGACCTCCAGGCCGAGCGCGCGGGCGCCCTCGGTGAGCTTCGGCAGCCACTCGGCATTGTGGGCGGCGGCGGCAGCCATGTGCGCCTCGTCGGCGATGGCGGCCGAGCCCGCGGCGATCGCCGGGCCCGAGACGTTGAACGGGCCCCGGATCCGGTTGACCGCGTCCGCCACGTGCGCCGGCGCGACCATCCAGCCGATCCGCACGGAGGCGAGGCCGTGGATCTTCGAGAAGGTGCGGGTCATCACGACGTTCTCGGCCTCGAGGGCCAGCTCGAGCCCGGCCGAGTAGTCGTTCGCGCGGACGTACTCGGCGTAGGCGCCGTCGATCACCAGCAGCACGTGCGGCGGCAGGCCGGCGTGGAGGCGGCGGATCTCGTCGAAGGGCAGGTAGGTGCCGGTCGGGTTGTTGGGGTTCGTGACGTAGACGATCCGGGTCCGGTCGGTGACCCGGGCCAGGATCGCGTCGACGTCGACGGTGAGGTCGCGCTCGGGCGCGACCACGGGCTCGCCGCCCGAGGCCAGGATGGCGATCCGGTAGACGAGGAATCCGTGCTCCGAGTAGATCCCCTCGGTGCCCGGCCCGCCATACGCGTAGGCCAGCAGCGACAGGAGCTCGTCCGAGCCCGCGCCGCAGACGATCCGCTCGGGGTCGAGCCCGTAGCGCCGGGCGATGGCGGTGCGCAGCACCGTGGCGCGCCCGTCCGGGTAGGTCTCGAGCTTGGAAGTCGCCGCGTGGAGGGCGGCCAGCGCCGCCGGGCTCGGGCCGAGGGGCGTCTCGTTGGAGGACAGCTTGTAGACCTTGCCGCCCCCGGGCCGCCCGCTCTTGCCGGGCACGTAGGTGTCGATCGCCAGGACGCCGGGACGCGGTTCCGGACGGGCGGGTCGGGGGGCGGACATTGCGGTGCGACTCGGGATGCGCGGGGTTCGGTCGGTTCCGCGCCCGTCTACAGCATTTCCTCGGCCGGTGAACCCGGGGCCGACTCCGGAGGTGGCGGCCCGACCCTGCCGGGGCGACTTGTCCGGCCCCACGGAGTCGTGCCTGTATGCCGGCGCTCCGCCGAAAGGCGCCCAACACGAAGGATCCCCGCATGCCCCTCGAACGCTACCTGGACGGCGGCGCCCACATCCTCCCCGCCGACGACTCGCTGATCCGCTTCGCCATGACGAACGGCCAGCGGGTGATCGCGGTCGAGGTCCCGGTTCCCGTGCTGCGCCAGCAGTTCGGCGGCGCCGACCTCGCCCCCCTGGAGCTGTTCGCCCGCAATCAGCCGGTGATCGAGGCCGCGGCGAGCCAGGCCTACGACCGCACCGAGACCCCCAACGACCTCCTCGATCTGGGCCCGGAGGATTTCGACACCCGGCCGGCCTCGGCCAGGACCTGATCGGCGGGACTTCATCGGCGGGACTTCAACCAGCGCGATCCATCCGGGGCGCCGCGGCAAATCGGCGACGCGCAAATGCCGCGGGGCACTCGCCACGTTTCGGCCTGTTGAACCGGGAGAACAGGGGCGCGTCGGGCGTGCCCCGACCCGCAACCCCTGGATGGATCGACGATGCCCGGTGACCTGATCCCCTGCAGCCTCTTCCTGATCGGGATCCTCGTTTCGGTCGCCGCGGATTGCCGCCTGCGGCGCGCCGAGGCGGCGCCCTGGGCCAACGGCTGCATCACGGCCGCCGGCGCCGCCCTGGTCTTCGCGGCCTGCGCGGCCGCCATGCGCTGAGGCGCCGGCTGAGGCGTCGGCGAGGAACCGTCAGACACCGGACGGACTTTCCCAGCGGCAACCGGGGGCGCGCCGAGACGCGCGGCGCCCCCGGTCGCGCGGCTGTCCGGGCGAGGTTCCCATGGTTTCGATGCAGGCCCTGATCGGCTGCGGTCTCGTGCTCGCCGGCATGCTGATCGAGAGCGCGGCGAGCCGGCACTGGCGGGCGGGCGTCCGCGCGGACCGTCTGGATGCCCGGGCCGCCCTCGCGCTCGGCCTGCCCGCCCTGGGGCTCGCCGTGATGGCCGCCCCGATCGCGTGAGCGACCCGACCGGGCCTGACCGTCCGGCCCGCCCGCGTTGACGCTCGGCCCCCCGCGCATTACCTCGGCGGGGCTGGCCGCGTCGGGCGAGTGCGGCGCGTCAGGCGATCCCGTGCTCTCCCGGTTCGGATCCGAACCGATACACGGTCGTCAAGACCCGCCATGGACACCCAAACGGACACGGCCCTGAGGCCGGACCCGATCGACGAGCCGGCGCGGCGCGCGTCCGAGCGCTCGCAGGCGCTCGACCCGAGGAGCCCGGTGGCGCGCTTCGCCGCCGACACGCCCCTGCTCACCGACGCGGGCGTCGAGCTCGCGCCCTTCCAGATCGCCTACCAGACCGCCGGCACGCTCAACGCCGCGCGCTCGAACGCGGTCCTGATCTGCCACGCGCTGACCGGCGACCAGTACTTCGCCCACACCCACCCGGTGACCGGCAAGCCCGGCTGGTGGGAGACGCTGGTCGGCCCCGGCAAGCCGATCGACACGGACCGCTACTTCGTCGTCTGCTCGAACGTCATCGGCTCGTGCATGGGCTCCACCGGCCCGGCCTCGATCGACCCGGCGACGGGGCGGCCCTACGGGCTGAACTTCCCGCTGGTGACGATCCGCGACATGGTCCGGGCCCAGGCAATGCTGCTGGAGCATCTCGGCATCCGGGACCTGTTCCTGTGCATCGGCGGCTCGATGGGCGGGATGCAGGTGCTGCAATGGGCGGCGCTCTATCCCGAGCGCGTCTTCGCCGCGATGCCGATCGCCACCGGCGCCCGCCACTCGGCGCAGAACATCGCCTTCCACGAGGTCGGCCGGCAGGCGATCATGGCCGACCCCGCCTGGGCGGACGGGCGCTACCTCGAGGCGGGCACCCGGCCCGCCAAGGGGCTCGGCGTCGCCCGGATGGGCGCGCACATCACCTACCTGTCCGAGCCGGCGCTGCACCGGAAGTTCGGCCGGCGCTTCCAGGGCGGCACGGCGCCGACCTTCTCGTTCAACGCCGATTTCCAGATCGAGAGCTACCTGCGCCACCAGGGCCTGAGCTTCGTCGAGCGGTTCGACGCCAACGCTTACCTCTACCTGACCCGGGCGATGGACTATTTCGACCTCGCCGAGGACCACGGCGGCGTGCTCGCCAACGCCTTCCGGGGCACCAAGACCCGCTTCTGCGTGATCTCGTTCACCTCGGACTGGCTGTTCCCGACCCGCGACTCCCGGGCGATCGTCCACGCGCTCAACGCCGCTGCGGCGCCGGTGGCCTTCGTGGAGGTCGAGAGCGACAAGGGCCACGACGCCTTCCTGCTCGACGAGCCGGCGATGTTCTCCGCGGCCCGCGGCTTCATCGACGCCGCCGCCCGGGCGCGCGGGCTGTGACGCGGATGGCGAGCGGCGGGCCCGGCAAGATGACCTTCGGCAAGCTGCCCCTGGGCAAGATCTCCTTGGGCAAGGTCCGCCACGGCGCCCCCTGGGAGGGCGCGGACGCCCTGCCCCACGCGGCCGAGGGCGGCGGCGCCCGCGTCGACCACCTCGTCGTGCTCGGCCTCGTCCCGGCCGGCGCCCGGGTGCTCGACATCGGCTGCGGCGACGGCTCGCTGCTGGCGCTGCTGCGCGACCGCCGCGCCATCGACGGGCGCGGGATCGAGCTGTCCCGCGAGGGCGTGAACGCCTGCCTCGCCCGGGGCCTGTCGGTGATCCAGGGCGACGCCGACACCGACCTCGCCAACTACCCGGACGGGGCCTTCGACGTCGTGGTCCTGTCCCAGACCATCCAGGCGACCCGCAATCCCCGGGTGGTGCTGGAGCACCTGCTGCGCATCGGCCGGCAGGTGATCATCTCGTTCCCGAATTTCGGGCACTGGCGGGTGCGCTCCGAGCTGGCCTTCCGCGGGCGGATGCCGGTCACCGAGATCATGCCGGACGCGTGGTGGGAGACGCCCAACATCCACCACTGCACGATCCGCGACTTCGTCGGCCTGTGCCGCCTGATCGGCGCGCGGATCGAGCACGCCACGGCGCTGGACGCCCGCGGCCGGCCGATGCGGTTCTCCATGCCCTGGTGGGTCTGGAACCTGTTCGGCGCGCAGGGCGTGTTCCTGCTCCGGCGCGAGGATGCCGGGCCCTAGAACCGCTCCCGAGCAAGGCGAGGCGGTGGCGCGTCGAGCCCGTGCCGGACGAGGCGCGGGTCCCCTCTCCCGTGCGGGAGAGGGGGCGTGGCGCGGATGTCTCGACCGGGGTCGTCGTCCTTCCCAACCGTTGCAACACGATCGGAAGCGGCCCCAGCATCGCGCCGCTGTTGTCCGGCGCTCGAGGGTCGCCGCGCGGCGCTGTCTCTCCCGGGCGCACCCGCGGCGCCCCGGCCCGGCGATTCCGCAATCCGTCTGAAATAGAGCAGAAACGGAGCTTGGCTATTTCTGGTCGCGTTCCCGTGATCGGACCGTGATTACGGATTCGTCCGGCGTTCATCCCGAGACGTGCGCGTCCACGAGGGGTCGTGGACTGTGCCCGGCTGCGCGGAAGACTTGCCGCAACCGCGAATTCCAGCAGGGTCGACAGGACACGTGCGCCGCGCGATCGTTCACATCGGGATGCCCCGAACCGGCTCCACCGCGTTCCAGGAGGTGCTGGCCCGCCTGCGCCCCCGCCTCGCCGCGGCCGGGATCTGCTACCCGAACCTCGCCCCGCCGGGCGCCCCCGGCAGCGACGACGTCAACCACTACCGGCTCGGCCAGGCGCTGGACCGGCGCCGCGGCGCCGCGGAGCGCCGCGAGGCCCTCGCGCGGCTCGACGCGATCCTGGCCGCCACGCCGGCCGACACGGTCCTGCTCTCCTACGAGGACTTCTCCGTCCAGCGCCCGTTCTGGCGCGTTCCCGAGATCCTGTCCGACCTGTTCGCGCGCCGCGGCTTCGCCCTGGAGGCGGCGCTCGTGGTCAAGCCGCAGGCCGAGCAGCTGGCCTCGGCCTACGCCCTGCGGGCGCAGGTCGTCGCCGAGGGCCGCACGTTCCGCGGCTTCCTGCGTTCCGAGGGCGGGTCCCGGCGCTACGACTACGCGGACCGGCTCGAGCCCTGGCGCCGCGCCGCCGCGGGGCGCGTCACCGCCCTGCCGTACCGCGACCGGCGGTCCGACGCGCCGCTGCTGGCGCGGCTGGTCGACGGGCTCGGGCTGGGCGAGCGCCTCGCGCCGCTCCTCGGCCCGGCCGACCTCGCCTACCGTACCAACCGGAGTTCCGGGCCGGTCGCGGTCGAGGCGTCGCGCCGCCTGTACCGGCTCGGCGTGCACCGTCAGGTGACCGGGCATCGCCGGCTGCTCGGCCACGTCCTCGACGACTGGGCCTGGGCGCGGGGGCTCGACGCGGAGCGGTTCCGCGGCGCCGCCCCGGAGGGGCTGGCCCGCGTCGCGGCGCGCTACGCGGCCGGGAACGCGCGCTTCGCCGCCGCCTGCTGGGGGCAGAGCTGGGACGCGGTGATCGCGGCCGCGCCCGCCGCCCCGCCGAACGAGCTCGCCGCCGGGCCGGTCGCGCCCGAGACGGAGGCCGCGGTCGAGGCGCTGGTGCGGGCGGCGGCGGCGCGGGCCGCCTTCCGGTCCCCGCCCGCGTGGCGGCGGCGGACGGCCCACATCCTGGAGGAGTGCCGGGAGCGCCTCGGCGAGGCCGTCGGCTACCCGGTCTGGCGCGTGCCGTAGGGGCCCGCGCGTGTCGATGTCCGAGAACCGGCGGCCGCCCGCGCGGACGCCGCCCCAGGCGTGTGACCAGGCGGTGGATATGTGCGTCGTGCAGAAGATCCCGCAGACGGTTCCGGCCGGCCTCCCTCCGGGCCCCGTGACCTGGCACCCCCTCCAGGCGCGGGAGGCGCGCTGGGCGCGCCTCGGCCAGGTGCCGGTGATCGCGTGGCTGACCGGCCTGTCGGGGGCCGGGAAGTCGACGCTGGCGGCGGAGGCCGACCGGACCCTGGTGGCGGGCGGCCGGCACAGCGCCGTCCTCGACGGCGACAACCTGCGCCACGGGCTCAACGCCGACCTCGCCTTCTCGCCGGAGGACCGCGCCGAGAACGTCCGGCGCACCGCCGAGGTGGCGCGGCTGATGGCCGAGGCGGGGACGGTGGTGATCGTCTCGCTGATCTCGCCCTACCGGGCCGACCGGGCGCTGGCGCGCCGGATCGCCGGCGACATCCCGTTCCTGGAGGTGTTCGTCGACACGCCGCTGGGCCTGTGCGAGGCCCGGGACCCGAAGGGCCTCTACCGGCTGGCCCGCGCCGGCCGCATCCCGGGCTTCACCGGCATCTCGGCGCCCTACGAGGCGCCGGAGCGGCCGGACCTGACGATCGCCACCGAGGGCCGCGGCACCGCGGCCTGCGCCCGCGCCCTGAGCGCGCGGCTGATGCGGCTGAGCCGGGCGGGCGCGGGTGCGGAGCGGGGGCGGTGAGCGTGTGGTTCCCGACGCGCACACCGGGTCCTCCCAGCCATCCCCTCATCCTGAGGTGACCGCGAAGCGGGGCTCGAAGGAGGGGTCCAGCCGGCCGCGCGATCCCTGGAGCCCGCCTTCGAGGCCTGCGCTTCGCTCCAGCATCTCAGGATGAGGGCGCGAATTGGGAGGCGCCTGGCTCGCCCTACCCGCCCGGCCAGCGCAGCTCCGCTCGCAGGCCGCCCAGCGCCGAGCGGCCGAAATCGAGCCGGGCGCCGGCGGCCTCGGCGACGTCGCGGGCGATGGCGATGCCGAACCCGGTGCCCGGCCGGCTCTCGTCCCAGCGCTGGCCGCGCCCGATCCCCGCGATGGCCGCGGCGCTCATGCCGGGGCCGTCATCCTCGACGGCGAGGCCCGGCTGGCCGGCGTCCGTCCCGGCTTCCGTCCCGGTGATCCGGACCCGCCGGTGCGCCCACTTCCGGGCATTGTCGAGGAGGTTGCCCAGCACCTCCATCAGCTCGCCCTCCTCGCCCGGATAGGCGAGGGTCCCGGGCACCGCCACGGCCCAGTCGAGGGACCCGCCCTCCGGCAGCCGCCGCAGGGTCGCGACGAGGCGTTCCGCCACCGGGGCGACCGGGCAGGACCGCCGCCGCAGGTCGCCCCCGGCCGCGACCCGCGCCCGGGCCAGCGCCCGCTCCACCTGCCCGCCCATGGCCCGCGCCTGCTCGGCGATCTCGGCCGCCAGCGCCGGGTCGGCCGACCCGGTCCGGCGCGCCAGCGCGTCCAGCACCGCCAGCGGCGTCTTGAGGCCGTGGGCCATGTCGGCGGCGGCGTCGCGGGCGCGGATCAGGGCGCGCTCCTGCGCGTCGAGCAGCCGGTTGAGATCGGTGACCAGCGGCCGGACCTCGTCGGGGAACTGCTCCGGAAGCCGCGCCCGCCGCCCGGCATGGACCGCCAGGAGCTCCGCCTGCAGCACCCGGAACGGGCCGAGCGCCCGGTGCACGAACAGGCCCATCGCCAGGGTCAGGACGACGAACAGGGCGACGAGCGCCGGGACGAGCAGGCGCAGGAACGTGGTCCGGCTCGCCGCGAGGCCGCGCCGGTCCTCCGCCACCGCGACCCGCAGCGCGGTCTCGGCGCCCGGCGCGCCGATCTGCAGCGGCCGCACCACCGCGATGAGCCGGCCGCCGTCGGGCCCGGTCGTGTCGAGGGTCGCGGGGGCCTGCGCGCCCGCCCCGGCCGGTCCCAGATCGAGGCTCCTGTCCCAGAGGGAGCGCGAGCGCAGCGCGCGCGATCCCGCCTCGACCTGCCAGTACAGGCCGCCGTAGGGCGTGGCGAAGCGCGGGTCCGGCAGGTCCCGGGACAGGGTCGGCGTCCCGTCCGGCGCGAGGCCCACCCGGCCGGCGATGAGCTTGGCGGTCCGGTCCAGATCCGCGACGGTGCGGGCGTCGAGCACCCGGTCGAGGATCACCGTGAGGCCGATCCCGGCGAGCACCAGCGCCAGCGCGATCAGCGCGGCCGCCGCGAGGCCGAGCCGCAGGCGGAGGGAGTCGCGCCTCACGGTCCGTCCGGTCCGGCAATCAGGTAGCCCTGGCCGCGGCGGGTCTCGATCACCCCCGGCCCGATCTTGCGCCGCAGGCGCGTCAGGAGCGCCTCCAGGGCGTTGGCCTCGCGCTCGGTCCCGACGCCGTGAAGGTGGTCGAGCAGCTCGCCCGCCGGCACGACCTGCCCCTGCCGGTGCAGCAGGAAGGCCAGCAGCCGGTATTCCAGGGCGGTCAGCTCCGTGGGCCTGCCGTCGACGCTGACCGCGCGGGTGCGGGTGTCGAGCTCGACCGTGCCGGCGCGCAGCACCGGCGCGGCGTGGCCGGCGGTGCGCCGCAGGATCGCCCGCAGCCGCGCGACCAGCTCCTCCATGCGGAACGGCTTGGCGAGGTAGTCGTCGGCGCCGGCGTCGATGCCCTCGACGCGCTCGCGCCAGCCGTCGCGGGCGGTCAGGATCAGGACAGGCAGGGTGATGTCGGCGGCGCGCAGGCGGCGCAGCACGCCGAGCCCGTCGAGGCGCGGCAGGCCGAGATCCAGCACCATGGCGTCGTACGTCTCGGTCTCGGCGCGGAACCACGCCGCCTCGCCGTCCGCCACCACGTCGGCGACGTAGCCGGCCCTCTCCAGGCCCTGCCGGATGTCCGCCGCGATGCGCGGCTCGTCCTCGACGATCAGGACGCGCACGGGCCGGCCTCCTCAATCATCGTCGTCCTCGTCCAGGATCTTGAGCGTGCCGGCATCGACCTTCACGGTCCGGCGCTTCCCGTCGGGCCCGAGGATGCGCAGCTTGTACAGCCAGTGCCCGTCGTCGTGCTTGAGGTCGACCGACACGACGTCCCCCGGCACCGCCGCCCGGGCCGCCGCCAGCACCGCGTCGAGGGGGCGGATCTCGCCGCTCTCCAGGGCCCGGCGGGCCCGGTCGGCATCCTCGGAGGCGTGCAGGGGCCCGCCCGCGAGGGTGGCCAGCAGGCCGAGGGCGAGAACGAGGCGGCGGGGCGGGAACGGGCTCATGCGGGCGCAGGCTAGGCCGCGCCGCCTGACGGGACGCTGACAGCCGGCGTCAGGGTCGCGGGGCGGGGCTTCGGCACAAGGGCCGCCATAGCCCTTCCGGAGACCTGAGACCATGTCGCTCTACGTCGGTATCCTCCTCGCCTGCGCGGCCGGCCTCGCCGGCACCCTCCTCTGCCCGGACGACAGGGGCGACCGCTCGCGCCTGCCGCTCCTCGCCGCGCTCGTGGCGGGCGGCCTCGGCTGGCACGGCCCCGCGCGGGCCGGCGAGATCCTGCGCGGCCCCGCCCAGGTGATCGACGGCGGGACGCTGCGCGTCGGCGGACGGCCGGTGAGCCTGTTCGGGATCGCCGCGCCGGAGGCCGACGCGACCTGCGCGGACGCCCGGGACCGGCCCTACCCGTGCGGCCGCGACGCCGCCCGGGCGCTCGCCGACCGGATCGGCGGGGCGGCCGTCACCTGCGAGCCGCGGGGCGAGGCGGGCGCGGCGCTCTGCCGGGTCGGCGAGGCGGATCTCGGGGCCTGGATGGTGGCGCAGGGCCTCGCCCTGCCCGACCGGGACCTCGCGCCGGACTACGCGCCCGCGGCGGACCGGGCCTGGGGGCGCCGCCTCGGCCTGTGGTCGGGGGTGTTCCAGGATCCCGCCGAGCGGCGGGGCCGCCGCGCCGCCGCGGGCCTGCGCGCCGCCGGGTGACGCCCCGTCCTCACGGGAACGCTCCCGGGCGCGCCCGGTTGGACCGGAGAGCCCGCCCGGGCGGCGGTGGACCCGCGGAGGCCCCATGAGGATCCTGACCCGTACGACGCTGCTCGCCGTCCTCCTCGCCGGCGCGACGGGGACCGTTCACGCCGCCGAGGGCCGGGGCAAGGCCGGCCAGGATGCCGGCGCCCGCACGACCAGCATGGGCGCGGGCGGCCTCAGCGGCACCGGCGCCACCCGGGACGGCGCCCGCACGGGCCCGGTCGAGAGCAAGGGGCAGCCGGGCGGCGCGAAGCCGCCCTCCGCCCCGAAGGCCGGGACGGGCCGCTGATCCGCTCCGGCACCTCGGGATGAGGCGACGGGTCGGAGACTCCGTCCGGCCGGGCCGCGCTACTGCGAGCGGCGGCTGAACGAGACCGCGTAGGCCTGGACGCGGGCGTCGATCAGCGGGTCGTCCGAAACCTCGATCCCGTCGGTCAGGTTGTTCGGCATGAACAGCAGCGCCTTCTCGGCCTCGGCGCTGTCGGGCACGACCTTGCTCACCGTCACGGTGCCGAGATCGACCGTCTTCCGGTCGTCCGGCCAGGGCTTGGTGGCGTCGTTGGTGGGGTCACCCGGCTCGGCGAGCTGGGCCAGCATCCGGAACCTCGCCGGAGTCTTGGCGACCCGCGGGCCGATCTCGGCCATCAGGAAGTTCGGATCGCGCTTGGCCGCCTCCTCGGGGGCGAGGATCTCCTCGCCCTCCACCGGCACGAAGCGGAACCGGAACGGCTGCCGCTTGCCGGCCGCGTCCACCAGGATGAAGGCGTTGACGCCGTTGTAGGTCTGCCGTGCGAGGCTCGACGGGGTCCTGGCGGTCCCGCCCGCGGTGGCGGCGGCCGGGTGGGCGGCGGCGAAGCGCTCCAGCGCGGTCGGATGGGCCGCGTTCGGGCCGCTCTCGGCGGCGGCCTTCAGGAGGTCGCGGAACTCCTCGCCCGTGGCGACCGGGAAGTACTTCAGCGAGTTCGTGACGACGTCCATCTCGGAGCCGTCGCTCAGCTTGAACTTGAGGGCGAGGCCGTGCGGGTTGGCGTCGGCCGCGCCGTCCGGGATGGTCGGGACGCCGGTGGCGTCCGAGAACCGGATCGTCACCGGCACCGCCGGCCCCTGGAACAGGGAGGCCTTGCTGATCTTCGCCGCCTCGGGCGACGGGGTGAAGCTGCCCTCGGCGACCACGCCCTTGGCGTGGTTGGCCCGGGCGCCCGGATGCTTGCCGAACAGCGTGTTCATCACGTCGATCGTCTGCTCGGCGGTGGAGGCCTCCTGGGCCAGGGCCGGGGCGGCGGCCGCGAGCGCGGTGCTCAGCAGGAGGGCGAAACCCGATCTCGAACGCAGCATGGGAACCTCTCGGCAGCGCGGGCTCTCGGGAGCCGGTCAATGCGGACCGGACCATCTTCTAGGGAGCGAGGCAGCGAGGGCACAACCAAAAGCTATGCCGCGGCGGAGCTGGGGTGTGGGTTACGTCGCGGCGGCAGGCCGCAGATCGAGAACTTCGTCTCTGCTTCGCTCCGCTCGCAAAGACGGTGAGGAGCCCGCTACCGCGCGCCGCGGTGGAGGTCGCCCTCGATCAGCAGGGCGCTGCGGCTGTCGAGCCGCGAGCGGTAGACCTGCAGGTTCTCCATGACCCGCTGCACGTAGTTGCGCGTCTCCGTGAAGGGGATGCGCTCCACCCAGTCGATCACGTCGACGTCGCCCTTGCGCGGGTCGCCGTAGGCGTCGATCCACTTCTTCACGTTGCCGCCGCCCGCGTTGTAGGAGGCGAAGGCGAGCACGTAGGAGCCGCGCCAATCCTCCATCAGCTCGCCGAGATGGGCCTGGCCGAGCCTCGCGCAGTAGGCGGGATCGCTGGTCAGGCGGTCGACGTCGAAGGCGGTCGAGACCCGGCGGGCGGTGCGCTGGGCGGTGGCCGGCATCATCTGCATCAGCCCCCTGGCGCCGACGCCCGACTGGGCGCGCGGGTCGAACTGGCTCTCCTGGCGGGCGATGGCGTAGACCATGGCCCGCTCGACCTGCGGGACCGCCGTGAAGGTCTCGTAGGTGGGGATCCCGATCGTCGGGTAGGCGTGGGCGTCGAGCGGCAGGCCGCGCTGGACCGCGAGCTTGCCGATCGCCACCAGGGCGCGGGCGTCCTTCATGTCGGTGGCGAGGTCGCCGAGCGCCTGGAGCTCGCGCGGGTCCGAGAGGTCCCGGGCGGCGTCGATGTAGAGCGGCAGGGCCAGCTCCTTGATCCCGGCCTCGCCGAGCAGGCGCAGGGCGCGGATGGAGAGCCGCCCGTCGAAGGCCTGGCGCTCCGCGCCCTCGAGGTCGGCCGGCGCCCGCAGGGGCAGGCTGGTCTGGCCGAGCCGGGCCCGGGCCACCTGGCCGTAATAGGCGATCGGCTGCAGGGCGGCGCGCTCGTAGAAGCGCTTCGCCTCCTCCGACTGGCCGAGCGCCTCGGCCGCCCGTCCCTGCCAGTAGGCGGCCCGCGCCACCGAGATCGGGCTCTCGGCGATCGCCGCCACCCGGGCGAAATGCTGCGCGGCGGCGGCGGGATCGCCGGCGAAGCGGAGCGCGATCCAGCCGGCGTGGAACTCGGCCTCGATGCGCTTCTCGGGCGAGCGCGCCGCCGGCTGGCTCGCCACCGCGTAGGCGGTCTTGGCATCGCCGAGGTCGAGGAGCTTGCGCGCCACGATCCGGCGCTCGATCCACCACTCGTCGCCGTCGACCAGCACGTCCGGGTTGCTCGGCGCCGTCGCGAGCACGGCGGCGGCGGCTTCGGGCTTGTCGGCCCGGCGGAAATACTGCGCCCGGGAGAAGATGTAGGACGCGTCGCTGCGCAGCGACGGCGGCACCGCGGCGAGCGCGGAAGCGGCGCCGGAGGACTTGTCCTCCACGGCCCGGCGGGCGCGCACGAGGCTGGCATAGGCGCCGCCCGCGTAGCCGGCGGCCCGGCCGGCGCTCTCCCAGTCGTCCTTCAGGAGCGCCCGCTCCATCCGGTAGCGGTGGTCGACCCGGGTCAGCGCGTCCGGGAAGGCGTCGAGCACCTTCGCTTCCAGGCTCCGCCCGAAGCTCTCGGTGCGCCAGAGGTCTCGGACCATCTCGGCGGCGTCGGCGTCGCAGCCGTCGGCGCGCAGGGCCAGCGCCAAGGCGAACTTGCCCGGCGCGCTCACCGGCTTCGCCGTGGCGAAGTAGGCCCGGACCGTCGCGGGCGCCTTCTTCTCGGAGAGCAGCGCCTCCTCGGCCCGGCGGCGCAGCAGCGGGCCGGCCGGCCAGTCCGGATTGGCCCGGACGAAGGCCACGGTGCGGTTGAAGCCGATCCCGGCGCCCGCGCGGATCGCCACCCATTCGAGCAGCGCCTTCGCGGCCGGGTCGGTGAAGCCGTCGCGCATCCGGTCGCCGTCGGCGACGCGGCCCTTGCGGTAGAGGTCGATGGCGCCGCGCAGCAGCGTCGGGTCGGTGTCGCCGGAGATCTTCGGGCGCGCGGGATCCGGCACCTCGGGCACCGGGGCCGCCGGGGTGACCGCGGCGTCCGGCAGCGGGAAGGCCACCGGGGCGTCGGGGTCGGCGGAGGCGTAGGCCGAGGCCGCGGCCGGCAGCGTCCGGGCGGGCTCCTCGCCCTTGTCGTCGCCGCTCGAGGCGTGGACCGGATCGAGCTTCAGGGCGTCGGCCGCGACAGGGTCGCTCGCCTTCACGGCCTGCGCGCCCCGGACCTGGGCGGTCGAGAGGGCGGCGTCGCTCGCCGGCGGCGCGGGCTGCGTGGCCGGCGGCGTCGTGGGCGCGTCGATGCCGGCTTGGCCGGCTTGGCCGGCCGGGCCGGCGAGCGCCACGCCGACGGTGGCGACGAGCGCGGCGGCGGTGAGGGACGTGCGCTTCGGGGCCGGATGCGAGGCCGCGGGTCGGATCACGATTCCCCCCTACTGATCACCGGAGCGGGAAAGGTCGAGGATCGGTCCGTGACCATTAAGATCGCGTTAACCGTCCCCACGATCTGTTTGCGCGCCGTGACGCGACCGCCTATGTCTGCCGGTCCGTGCCCGTACGATGCGGACCACGCGCGGCGCCGAGACCGCCGAAATCCCAGCTGGGACCCTTTGGGACGCCTGAGATGACCGAGATGACCGGGAGCCGCCTGCGGGGCTCGCTCACCGCGCTTGTGACGCCCTTCCGCGACGGGGCCTTCGACGAGGCCGCCTTCCGGAAGTTCGTGCGCTGGCAGATCGAGCAGGGCAGCCACGGCCTCGTGCCCACCGGCACCACCGGCGAGAGCCCGACCCTGACCCATTCCGAGCACGACCGGGTGGTCGAGGCCTGCATCGACGAGGCGGGCGGGCGCGTGCCGGTCGTGGCGGGCGCGGGCTCCAACTCCACCGCCGAGGCGGTCGAGCGGGCGCAGCACGCCGAGCGCGCGGGCGCCGACGCCGTCCTGGTGGTGACGCCGTACTACAACAAGCCGACGCAGGCGGGCCTCTACGCCCACTTCAAGGCCGTCAACGACGCGGTCGGCATCCCGATCATCATCTACAACATCCCGCCGCGCTCCGTCGTCGACATGAGCGTCGAGACGATGGCCCGGCTCTTCGAGCTGAAGAACATCGCCGGCGTGAAGGACGCGACCGCCAAGATCGACCGCGTCAGCCAGCAGCGTCAGGCCATGGGCGCGAGCTTCGTCCAGCTTTCGGGCGAAGATGCGACGGCGCTCGGCTACAACGCCCACGGCGGCCACGGCTGCATCTCGGTGGTGGCGAACGTCGCCCCGCGCCTCTGCGCCGACCTACAGGAAGCGACGCTCGCGGGCGACTACGCCAAGGCGCTGGCCCTCCAGGACAGGCTGTTCCCCCTGCAGACCGGCCTGTTCGCCGAGGCTAACCCGGCGCCGGTGAAGTACGCGCTGTCGCGGCTCGGCCACATGACCGACGAGCTGCGCCTGCCGCTGGTGCCGGTGACCGAGCCCACCAAGCGCATCGTCGACGACGCCCTGCGCCACGCCGGCCTGCTGGTCGACTGAGGGAAGTCACGCATCATGGCCCCGAAACCGGAGCCCAGTCGGCGCATCGTCGCCGACAACCGCGCCGCGCGCTATCACTACACGATCGAGGACACGCTCGAGGCCGGCATCGCGCTGACCGGCACCGAGGTGAAATCCCTGCGCGGCGGCAAGGCGACGATCGGCGAGGCCTATGCCGGACCCTCCGGCAACGACCTGATGCTGTTCAACGCCTACATCCCGGAATACCTGGAGGCGAACCGCTTCAACCACGACACCAAGCGCCCGCGCCGCCTGCTGCTGCACCGCCGCCAGATCAACAAGCTGATCGGCGCGACCCAGCGCCAGGGCTACACGGTGGTGCCGCTGAAGATCTACTTCAACGACAAAGGGCGGGCGAAGGTCGAGCTCGGCCTCGGCAAGGGCAAGCAGGCCCACGACAAGCGCGAGGCGGTCAAGGAGCGCGACTGGCAGCGCGACCGGGCGCGGCTGCTGCGCGACCGGGGCTGAGGCCGGGCCGTCATCGCGAGCGCAGCGAAGCGACCCAGGGCAGCGCGACGTCCGCGGGCGTGGTGCCGCTGGATTGCTTCGCTCCGCTCGCAAAGACGATCGTTCCTACAGGGGGCGCGCGCAGGCCGTGATGCGCTCGCCTTGCGCTGACCGCGCGATGTCACAAGATCCCGGATTAGCCGGTGCGGCGTCCCGAGCCTGCGATCCTGCGGAGCGACCCATGCCCTCCACCCACGATACCCTGCCCGACGACCTGCCGGTCCCCGTCGACGACGGCGCGGCCGATCACCTGCGCGGGATGCGCCTGCCCGACGTGGCGCTCACCGCCACCAACGGCCGCACGGTCTCGCTGGCGCGGCTGCCGGGCCGCACCGTGGCCTACGCCTACCCGCGCACCGGCGAGCCGGGCCAGCCGGGCCTGACGCCCGACTGGGACGCCATTCCCGGCGCCCGGGGCTGCACGCCGCAGGCCTGCGATTTCCGCGATCACCACGCCGCGCTGACGGCCCGAGGCGTCGCCCAGGTCTTCGGCCTCTCGACCCAGACGAGCGCCTACCAGCGGGAGGCGGCCGAGCGCCTGCGCCTGCCCTTCCCGCTGCTGGCCGATCCGCACCGGGCCTTCGCGATGGCGGCGCGCCTGCCCACCTTCGAGGCCGGCGGCCAGGTGCTGCTGCGCCGCCTCACCCTGGTGATCGACGACGGCGTCGTGAGCGAGCTGTTCTATCCGGTCTTCCCGCCGGACCGGAGCGCCAGGCAGGTCCTCGACTGGCTCGACGGGGGCAGCGCCTGAGGCGCTACTCCTCCTCGGCCTCCGGCTGGCGGATGCCGTAGCGGTTCTCCAGGCCCGGATTGGCCCTTCCCTCCCCGCGGTAGCGGGTCGGCGCCTCGCCGGAGGCCCGCGCCGGGCGCTCGCCGGGCTCGCGCCCGATCCGGCCCGCGAGGCTCGCGAGGTCGACGAACTCGTCGGCCTGCCGCCGCAACTCGTCGGAGATCATCGCCGGCTGGGTCTGGATCGTGGAGATCACCGTCACCTTCACGCCGCGCCGCTGCATCGCCTCGACGAGCGAGCGGAAATCGCCGTCGCCGGAGAACAGGATCATGTGGTCGATGTGCGGGCTGAGCTCGAGGGCGTCGATCGCCAGCTCGATGTCCATGTTGCCCTTGTACTTCCGCCGCCCCATCGAGTCCGTGAACTCCTTCACGGGCTTGGTCACGACGCGGTAGCCGTTGTAGTCGAGCCAGTCGATCAGCGGCCGGATCGAGGAGTATTCCTGATCCTCGATCATGGCCGTGTAGTAGAATGCCCGCAGGAGGTTCTCCCGCGACTGAAATTCCTTGAGCAGCTTCTTGTAGTCGATGTCGAAACCGAGGGCCTTGGTGGTGGCGTAGAGGTTGGCGCCGTCGATGAAGATGGCGCTGCGCTGGGTGACTGGCATGAACAGGTCAGGTCCCGAAAAATCGTGGGTGACAGGAAATCGTCTGAACAATCGGTCAGGGTTCGCCCGAGGCGAAAGGCCGGGGCGCGTGGCCGGGACGGTGCGCCGCGATCGCGGCCGCCGCGCTCTGCAAACCGGGGTGGACCGGCGCGGTCGATGACCCGCGCCACCGACGCCCCGTCCGCCGGACCATTCGTTTCAAACGGGTCCGTGTCAAGCAGAGCACGGGATTGTGCGGTCGTGAAAAACTGAACTCTCGGGGCGGATTAATTGACCACGACAGGGCTTCGTCGTGAAAATGGTGGTTTACGTAAGTTGATCCTGTAAACCTCAGATGCGCCGCGCGCCCCGCCCCTCGACCTCAGCCGTTCACGCGCTCGACGCTGTTGACCGGGCGCTTGCCGCGCAGTTCGGCGATGATCGCGTTGAGATGCTGGAGATCCCAGACCGACAGGTCGATGGTGATGTCGGTGAAGTCCTGGGTTCGCCGCTTCATCGAGATGTTGTCGATGTTGCCGTCGTGGTCGGCGATCACCTGGGCGATCTGGGCGAACACCCCGGGCTCGTTGATCGACTTGAGCGCCAACCGGGCGGGGAATCGCTCGCCGCCGAGCGCCTCCGTGTCCCAGCGGACGTCGAGCCAGCGCTCCGGCTCGTTGTCGAAGGCCGCGAGTGCCGCCGACTGGATCGGGTAGACCGTCACGCCGACGCCGGGGGTCAGGATGCCGACGATCCGGTCGCCCGGGACCGCGCCGCCGTTCGGCGCGAAGGTCACCGGCAGGTCGCCCGCGAGGCCGCGGATCGGGATGGCGTCGCTGCGATCCGCGCCCTCCCCCTCCTTGCCGCCTTCCTTGCCGCCCTCGGCGCCCGGGAAGGTCAGCCGCATGGTCTGGTCGGAGGAGCGCACGAGCCGGCCGGCGCCGCTGGCGGCGCCCTGCGCGGCGGAGGGCCGGCGCTCGTCGCGGTGGTCGGGATAGACGGCGCGGACGACGTCGCCCGAGAACATCTCGCCCCGCCCCACGGCGGCGAACACGTCCTCGGTCGTCGCGCGGGCGAGCCGCGGCAGGGCGCCCCGGAGCTTGTCCTCCGAGAAGGTCTTGGCGGCGCGCTCGAAGGCCCGGTCCAGGATCTGCCGTCCGAGGCCGGCATATTGCCGCCGCACGGCGGTGCGGGTCGCCCGCCGGATCGCCGCGCGGGCCTTGCCGGTCACCACGAGGGATTCCCAGGCCGCCGGGGGCGAGGCCCCGTCGGAGCGGCTGATCTCGACCTCGTCGCCGTTGGCGAGTTCGTGCAGCAGCGGCGCCATCCGGCCGTTGATCTTGGCGCCCACCGCGGTGTTGCCGACGTCGGTGTGGACCGCGTAGGCGAAGTCGATCGGCGTCGCGCCGCGCGGAAGGGCGATCAGCCGGCCCTTCGGGGTGAAGCAGAACACCTGGTCCTGGAACAGCTCCAGCTTGGTGTGCTCCAGGAACTCCTCGGGGCTGTCGCCCTCGGCGAGGAGCTCGATGGTCCGGCGCAGCCACTGGTAGGCGCCGCTCTCCGCGGCGAGCCGCGGATGCACGCTGCCCTCGGCGCGGGCCGGGTCCTTCACCAGCTCGGTGCCGATCTCCTTGTAGTGGGCATGCGCGGCGATGCCGTACTCGGCGATGTCGTCCATGGCGCGGGTGCGGATCTGCAACTCGACGCGCTGGCTCTTCGGCCCGATCACCGTGGTGTGGATCGAGCGGTAATCGTTCTGCTTCGGGGTCGAGACGTAGTCCTTGTACCGGCCCGGAACCATCGGCCAGCTGGTGTGGACGATGCCGAGCGCCGCGTAGCAATCCTGCACGGTGTCGACGACCACGCGGAAGCCGAAGATGTCGGAGAGCTGTTCGAAGGCGACGGACTTGCGCTCCATCTTCGACCAGATCGAGAACGGGCGCTTCTGCCGGCCGCTGACCTCGGCGGTGATCCCCTGCGCGCCGAGCTTCTCGGTCAGCACCTGCGCGATGGTCTCGACGACGCTCTCGGACTTGGCGGAGAGCCGCGTCAGGCGCTGGGTGATGGTGGCGTAGACCTCCGGCTCCAGGTTGCGGAAGGCCAGGTCCTCCAGCTCCTCGCGCAGCTCCTGCATGCCCATGCGGCCGGCGAGCGGCGCGTAGATGTCCAGGGTCTCCTGCGCGATGCGGTGGCGCTTGTCCTCCCGCATGTGCTGGAGGGTGCGCATGTTGTGCAGGCGGTCGGCGAGCTTGACCAGCAGCACCCGGACATCCGCCGCGACCGCGAGCAGCAGCTTGCGGAAGTTCTCGCCCTGCGCGGCCTGCTTGGAGACGAGGTCGAGGCGCTTGAGCTTGGTCAGGCCGTCGACCAAGGCGCCGATCTCCGGCCCGAACAGCCGGCGGATCTCCTCGAGCGTCGCCTCGGTGTCCTCGACGGTGTCGTGCAGCACCGCGGCCACGATGGTGGCGTCGTCGAGGTGAAGGTCCGTGAGGATCGCCGCCACCTCGAGGGGGTGGGCGAAGAACGGATCGCCCGAGGCGCGCTTCTGCGTGCCGTGCGCCTGCATGGCGTACACGTAGGCGCGGTTGAGCAGCGCCTCGTCGGCGGCCGGGTTGTAGCGCTTGACCCGCTCGACGAGCTCGTACTGGCGCATCATCCGCCGGGTCGGGGCCGGCGCGTCCGGGGTCGTGCGCGGGGTCTGGATCACGCGCGATTGTTCCGCAACCGCCGGGACGGCGCCAGCCCCCGGCGGCGGGGCCGCGCCGGATGCCGGCGGGCCGGCCACGGAACGAGAGAACCCGGCGTCTCCGCCGGGTCCGGTCTCTGTCAGGTCGCGCCCATCCAGGCCCACGTGTCCAGGCTCACTCGCCCTCGTCGTCGGTCTCGACCGGCGGGGCGAGGTTCTCGAGGCCGCGCAGCAGGTCCTCCTCGCTCATGCGGTCGAACTGGACCGCCGCGTCGTCGCTGGAGGATTGCGGCGCCACCGCGGCGGCGGCCGGCGAGCTCGACAGCAGCGGCACGGTCTCGGCCTCGGGCTCGTCCACCTCGACGTACTTCTGCATCGAGTGGATCAGCTGCTCCTTGAGGTCGTCGGCCGTGATGGTCTCGTCGCCGATCTCGCGCAGGGCCACGACCGGGTTCTTGTCGCGGTCGCGGTCGATGGTCAGCGGGGCGCCGGCGGCCAGGAGGCGGGCCCGGTGGCTCGCCAGCAGCACCAGCTCGAAGCGGTTCTCGACCTTCTCGATGCAGTCTTCGACGGTGACGCGCGCCATGCGGGGCGGCTCCTTGGGCTTGAGCGACGGGTGATGTCGGGTATGGCGCCACTCTACACCGGATGCCGTTGTGCAACAAGCACAGCGGGTTGCGCGGGGCGCGCGTCCGGCGCGAACCCGGCGCGCGTCCGGCGGGCGTGCCGGTCCGGTCGGGCCGGACGCCGAGGGGCCGAACGCCGAGGAGCCGGAGGACCGCGTCGCTGCGGCATCATGGTGCGGCGCATTGTTGACACCCAGCGCCGCGGGTGCGAGTGCGCGCGCCATTCCAGAGTTTCGGCCGACACGGGCGGCGCTCGCGCGCCGCGCGGCGCCGGCGACCAGGACGCAACATGCGCGCACTCATCTTTCCGGGCCAGGGCAGCCAGGCGGTCGGCATGGCGCGGGACCTCGCCGAGGCCTTCCCGCAGGCCCGGGCCGTGCTCGACGAGGTCGACGCCGCCCTGGGCGAGAACCTGTCGCGGCTGATGTTCGAGGGGCCGGTCGAGGCGCTGACCCTCACGACCAACGCCCAGCCGGCCCTGATGGCGGCGAGCCTCGCGGTGCTGCGCGTGCTGGAGGCCGAGCGCGGCCTCGACCTCGGGCGCGACGTCGCCTGCGTGGCCGGCCACTCGCTCGGCGAGTACGCCGCGCTCGCGGCCGCGGGCAGCCTCACCGTCGCAGACGCCGCCAGGCTGCTGCGCCTGCGCGGCGAGGCCATGCAGGCGGCCGTCGCACCGGGCGCCGGCGCCATGGCGGCGCTGATCGGCACCGATCTCGAGGCCGCCCGGTCCGTCGCCGAGGCGGCGGCCGACGAGGCCGGCGACGGCGCGGTCTGCGACGTCGCCAACGACAACGGCGGCGGCCAGGTGGTGCTCTCCGGCGACCGCGCGGCCGTGGAGCGCGCCGTCGGCATCGCCACCGGCCGCGGGATCAAGCGCGCCGTGATGCTCAACGTCTCGGCGCCGTTCCACTGCCGCCTGATGGCCCCGGCCGCCGAGGCCATGGCCCGGGCGCTCGCCGCCGTCGCGCTGGCGGCCCCGCGCGTCACCCTCTACGCCAACGTCGCGGCCGCCCCGGTCACCGATCCGGAGGCGATCCGCGCGGCCCTGGTCGAGCAGGTCACCGGCACCGTGCGCTGGCGCGAGAGCGTCGCCGCCATGGCGGCCTCCGGCGTCGACCGGTTCTACGAGCTCGGCGCCGGGAAGGTGCTGACCGGCCTCGTCAAGCGCGTCGCCCCCCAGGCGAGCGCCGCCGCAATCGGCACCCCCGCCGACGTCGCCGCCTTCGCGCTCTGACCCGCGCGCTCTGATCCGACGGAGTCCCGCATGTTCGATCTCACCGGCCGCAAGGCCCTCGTCACCGGCGCGACCGGCGGCCTCGGCCAGGCGATCGCCCGGGCCCTGCACGCGCAGGGCGCCACCGTGGCGCTCTCGGGCACGCGGCCCGCGGCCCTGGAGGCGCTCGCCGCCGAGCTCGGCGAGCGCGCGAGCCCCGTCGCGGCCGACCTCTCCGACAAGGACTCGGTCGAGGGCCTCGTCCCGGCCGCCGAGGCCGCGATCGGCCCGCTGGACATCCTCGTGAACAATGCCGGCATCACCCGCGACAACCTCTTCATGCGGATGAAGGACGAGGAGTGGGAGCAGGTGATCGCCGTCAACCTCACGGCCGCCTTCCGCCTGTCGCGGGCCGCCGTGAAGGGCATGATGCGCCGCCGCTCCGGGCGGATCGTCAACATCGGCTCGGTGGTCGGCAGCACCGGCAATCCCGGCCAGGGCAACTACGCCGCCGCCAAGGCGGGGCTCGTGGGCATGACCAAGGCGCTCGCCGCCGAGGTCGCCTCGCGGGGAATCACCGTCAACTGCATCGCCCCGGGCTTCATCAGCTCGCCCATGACCGACGCCCTCAACGAGAAGCAGCGCGAGGGCATCCTCGCCCGCGTGCCCGCCGGGCGGCTCGGCGAGGGGTCGGAGGTCGCGGCGGCCTGCCTCTACCTCGCCTCCGCGGAGGCGGGCTACGTCACCGGCCACACGCTGCACGTGAATGGCGGGATGGCCATGTACTAAGGCGCGTATACCGGTTCCCGGCCGGCGGGAACGGCGCGCGAATCACCCCCGCCGACACGCAAGTGCCACACCCATGAAGGCTTTCTGAACGGGCCCTCGCCAGGGCTGGAACCCTGTGCTACCACGCCCCGCAGCCGTACAGGGGGTTGACGGTTCAGCGGGTTTTCAGTCCAAGGCCCTCCGGCGGGGGCGTCCCGGCTCACGCGCCGGTTCACCTCAGAAGCACGCGCGATCGGACACCGGCCCGTCACAACAAGCCCGCAGGGGCGCGACGCGGCCACGGCACCACCCCGAGAAGACTGACAGACCAGAAGGACGAGGACGGAAGACCGATGAGCGATATCGCTGAGCGCGTGAAGAAGATCGTCGTCGAGCACCTGGGCGTGGAGCCCGAGAAGGTGGTCGAGAGCGCCAACTTCATCGACGACCTCGGTGCCGACAGCCTCGACACGGTCGAGCTGGTCATGGCCTTCGAGGAGGAATTCAACGTCGAGATCCCGGACGACGCTGCCGAGACCATCCAGACGGTCGGCGACGCCGTGAAGTTCCTGGAGAAGAACTCCGCCGCCTGAGGCGCCGGGGACCGGGTTTGACGCGGCGCGGGTGAGGCGAAACAGCCCCCGCGCCGTTATGCGTTTCAAGGCTCGGAGTCGTGACGGGGCCCGCGGGGACCGATTCTGCCTCCGAGCGAGTTAGGACGATGCGCGACCGCGGCGGTGCCGGCGGGACGGCGCCTCAAGACGGGACAGGGCACATGCGGCGGGTGGTGGTCACGGGTCTGGGGATGGTCACGCCGCTGGGCAGCGGGGTGGAGCACACCTGGAGCCGGCTGATCGCGGGCGACAGCGGCGCCGGCCCGATCCGCGGCTTCGAATCCGCCGACCTGCCCTGCCGGATCGCCGCGCAGGTCCCGTTCGGCGACGGCACCGACGGCACCTTCAACCCCGACCTCGTGATGGAGGTGAAGGAGCAGCGCAAGGTCGACCCGTTCATCGTCTACGCAATGGCGGCGGCCGACGAGGCGCTGAAGGATGCCGGCTGGGCGCCGAAGAGCCACGAGGACCAGTGCGCCACCGGCGTGCTGATCGGCTCCGGCATCGGCGGCATCGGCGGCATCTACGACGCCTCCGTGACCCTGCACGAGAAGGGCCCGCGCCGGATCTCGCCGTTCTTCATCCCGGGCCGGATCATCAACCTCGCCTCCGGCCAGGTCTCGATCGCCCACGGCCTGAAGGGCCCGAACAACGCGGTCGTGACGGCCTGCTCCACGGGTGCCCACGCCATCGGCGACGCGAGCCGCCTGATCGCGCTCGGGGACGCCGACGTGATGGTGGCGGGCGGCGCCGAATCGCCGGTGAACCGCCTCTCGATCGCGGGCTTCTCCGCCTGCCGGGCGCTGACCACGGGCTTCAACGACACGCCCGAGAAGGCCTCCCGCCCCTACGACCGCGACCGCGACGGCTTCCTCATGGGCGAGGGTGCCGGCATCGTGGTGCTGGAGGAGTACGAGCACGCCAAGGCCCGCGGCGCGAAGATCTACGCCGAGGTGGTGGGCTACGGCCTCTCGGGCGACGCCTACCACATCACCTCCCCCTCCCCGGACGGCGACGGCGCCTTCCGCTGCATGACCGCCGCGGTGAAGCGCGCCGGAATCGCGCCGTCCGAGATCGGCTACATCAACGCCCACGGCACCTCGACGCCCATGGGCGACGAGCTGGAGCTGAAGGCCGTGGAGCGCCTCCTGGGCGACGCCGCCGCGAACGCCACCATGTCGTCCACCAAGAGCTCGGTCGGCCACCTGCTGGGCGCCGCCGGCTCGGTCGAGGCGATTTTTTCCATCCTCGTCCTGCGGGACAACGTCATCCCGCCGACGCTCAACCTCGACAATCCCTCCGTCCAGACCAAGATCGACCTCGTGCCGTTCGAGGCGAAGCGGAAGCAGGTCGACGTGGTGCTGTCGAACTCCTTCGGGTTCGGCGGGACGAACGCGTCGCTGGTGATGCGGCGGGTCGCGTAGGCGCGTCGCCGTCCGACCGCGACACCGGCCGCACCTCGTCCCGACGCTCCGACTTCCGTCCGACATGCGGAATGCGGCCTCCGAACGGGCGATCGTGCCCGCCGAGGCTGCTCCCGAAACCCGCGTCGCTGGGTCCGGATCCGTGCGCGCTGCGGGCGAGAGCCCGCGCGCACCGAGATCCTGACCTCCCGCGCGGCATCCGCGACGGCGGGCGTCTTCGAGCGCGCGCGGCGCCCGGGCCCTTCAGGATGCCGTCGTGATCGGGATCCGCGGCGGGCGCGCCGCGCGGCCCCTGACCCCGTGCCCGGCTACCATCCCCGCCGCTCCGCCTCCCCCGGCACCCGCCCCTCAGGCGTGAGCGCGTGCACCACCTCCGGCAGGGCCTGGGCGAGCTGCGACAGCAGCGTCTCGCGGTCCATCCCGGTCTGCTGCTGGAGGGTGTCCACCGTGTCGGGGCCGAGCGCCCGGGCGAGCTGGTCCGGGGCCACCGGGCGGTTGGTGCCGTGGCCGATCCAGGACTCGATCACGTCGCCGAGGCCGCCCTGGCGGAACCGGTCGACCAGCCCGTCGAGGCCGCCGAGATCCCCCTGCCCGTCCGGGGTGGCGCGGCTCGGCGGCGGGGCGTCGCCGGGGCCGTCGAGCATGCCGGAGAGGTCCGAGAAGTCGCCGGGCGGCAGGGACGGGTCCGACGGCCCGCCCGGGCCGCCGTCGCGGCGGCCGCCGTACTGGTCCCAGCCGCCGATGTCGCCGCCCTCTTCCGGAGGACGGCGCCCGCCGGCATCGGCGGGGTGCTGGCCGGGATCGCGCCCGTAGGGTCCGGCGCCGCCGGAGCGGTCGGCCTCGGGGCCGGGCTCGCCCTGGCGCCCGCGGCCGAAGATGTCGCCGAAGCCGCCGCTGGCGCCCTTGGCCAGCAGGAGCATCAGGAGTGCCTTGACCAGGGGCGACATGCCCCCGGACCCCTGCTTCTGCCCGCCGAACACCTGACCGAGCACGCCGCCGATCGCCGATTCGAGCAGTCCCATGCGCGTCTCCCCCCGTAGGCCCGGGCCGGACGGGCCCGGGCGAACAACATTCCGGGGCGGGCGCGGGTTGCCTCGCTCAGCGGGCCGGCGTCGCGAGCGCCGCCTGCGCGGTGCCGCCACCGGTCGTGGCGTCGGCGGGCTCGACCAGCGGCACCGTCGCGGCCGAGAGGATCAGTCCGGCCAGGAACAGGCCGGTGGCGGCGGCGCCGGCGCGGGGGCGCGGCAGGCGAACGGCGCGGCGTCGCGCGGGATGGGGACGGTCGACGGTCCTGGGCATCGCGGCCTCTCCGGGTTCGGGGCGGGCCCTGGGGCCCTTTCTGCCGGAAAAACGCCGTCGGGGGGCGGAGAGGTTCCCGCGCCGTCAGGTCCGGCCGGCGAGGCGGCGTCCCAGCGCCCCGAGCAGGCAGGCCGCGCAGTAGACCGGCAGCATCAGGGCCGCGCCGTCGAGCCACAGGCCGGGCAGGCCCGGCACGAACCCGGCGATCGCCGCCGCGGCCACGAGCCCCGCGACCACGCAGAGCCCCAGCGAGGCGGCGAGGCGGTCCGGCCAGCCGACCAGCGCGCCGACCACGAGGCCGAGCGCGGCCGCCCCGGCGAGCCCGGGCCAGAATCCGGCGAGCAGCAGCGTCACGGCCGTCCGGCCTCCCTGCGGGCGCGATGGTGGCGCGCGGCCGGGCGCGCGGATGGGCGCGGCCCGGCTGGCGGGCGCGCGGCGGAGCGGATCTCCCTCACGGCAGCAGCGCGAAGACGACGGGGCCGGCCGGCCCGTCCGGCCCGGCCGTGACCTGCTCCGGCCGGGCTCCGGCCTGGAGGAGGTACTCCACCACCGCCTGGGCGCGCAGGCGCGGCAGGTCGACCGGCGGCTCGTCGGGGGCCTCGGCGGGCTTCTTCGCCGCCGCCTTGCCGGGTGCGGCCGGCTCCTTCCTGGCCGCGCCCGCCTTGCTCCGATCCTTCGTCGCGTCCTTGGCCGCGTCCTTGGCCGCGTCCTTGGCCGCGTCCTTGGCCGCGATTTTGGCCGCGTGCATCACGGCTTCCTTGGGCGCCGGGGCCGGCGGCGCGGCTGTGGCCGGCTTGGCGGCGTCGGCGACCCGGGTCGGCTCGGCGGTCGCGCCCTCCCCCGGTGCCGGTCCGGCGGTCGGGGTCGCGGCCGGGGTCGCGGGCGGCTTCGCCGGGTCGGCGGGGCCGGAGACCGCGACGCGCAGCGACGGGCAGGTCTTCGCCAGGGCGGCCAGCGCGTCGAGGGTCGGGTAGAAGGCGGGCGTCAGCACGGCGCCGCCCGCGGGGAAGTGCAGGTCCGCCCCCGCCAGGGCGGCGGTGAAGTCGGCGCGGCAGGTGGCGGGGTCGCGCCGCTCCGCCGCGTCCCGCGCCGTGACGCTGGCCTGCCCGGTCCAGCCGGGGGGCAGCGCCTCGGCGAGCCGGTCGGGGGTGCGCGCGGCGCCCTCCCGGTAGAGGCTCTCGCCGGTGAGCGTCACGGCGCGGTCCGAGACCGCGACGGTCCCGTCCGCGAGGTTCGTCACCAGCGGGGCGGCGGCGGCCAGCGCGTCCCCGAGATCCGGCGGGGCGCCGTCGGCGAGGCGGGTGCGGTCGATGACCGGCTCCCGGAACAGGCGCGGGCGCAGGGCGGCCAGTACCCGCTCCCGGGTCGTGGCGTCCGGCAGGTGGCCGGTGAGGGTCACGGCGTCGGCGGTCCGGCGGATCGCCACCCGGTAGGGCGAGAGCGGCCGCGCCGTGAGCGCCACCCGCCCGGCCGCCACGCCGGCGGGCCGGCCGTCGCGCATCAGCGCCTCGGCGTCGGGGAGCGCCTGCCCGTCGATGGCGTCGCCGGTCACCGAGACCGCCCCGTCCCGGAACACGACCTGCCCGGACTGGATCAGCTCGGCGAGCTTGAACGCGAAGGCGATGAGGCTCTTCGGGTCGATCGCCGGGTCGAGCCCTCGGGCGGCCAGGAGCCGGTCCTCCACGGTGCCGCCCGCGGCGGCCTCGGTGGCGGCGCGCAGGGCGGCCTCGCGGTCGGCCGCCGAGGGGGCGAAGCCGTCGAGGACGATGCCCCGGCCCGATTTCTCCACGGCGAACCGGTACGCGGCCACCTTCGGGGGCAGGATCTCGACCCGCCCGACGCTGAACCCCTCCGGCGGGTCCGACAGGGCGGCCCGCAGGGCCTCGTAGGCCGGCACGTCGAGGGCCTCGCCCGACAGGCTGAGCACGGTGTCGCTGAGCGCCGCCCGCCCGCCCTTGGCGAGGCCGGAGAGCCGGGCCGCGAGGAACGCGGCCGCGCCGGCGAAATCCGGCGGCGCGCCCCGGGCGGCCCGGGCGGTGTCGTCGAGGCCGGTGCCGGGATCGAGGGCGCCGGCGATCCGCGCCTCCAGGGCCCGCCGGCCGATCTCCACCGGGCGGCTGCCTTCGAGGGCGATCCGGTTCTGACCCGTGCGGATCGCCGCCCACTGGAAGGGCGCGGCGGTCTCCACGATGCCGAGTTCGGAGACGATGCGGCGCGGGCCGTCGAGGGCCGCGAGGCGGGACAGCACGGTGGCGCGCTCGGCGACGTCCGGCGCCTCGCCGGCGGCCACGAGGTCGCGCCCGACGGCCTCCACGCGCAGCCACGGCTCGCCGGTGGCTGTGGCCGTGCCGGCGGCGATCGCCGCGCCCTGCGCCGCGAGGCCGTCGGCGATCCGCGGGGCGGCGTAGAGGGTCGCGCTCGCCCAGATCAGCGCGAGGGCCGGGAGGCCGGCGAGCCAGCCGGCGCCGCGCAGGCCTTGGGCGAGAGTTTCGGGCAACGGCACGGTCGCAGGTTCGGGCGCGGGTCGGGACGTGGGGGCAGGCGGATCCGGTGCCGAGAGCACACCGTCTTTCCGGCAGCATGAAGGCCGGCGGCCTCCTTTCTCCCACGGGTCAGCGCCGCGCCGCGTCCCCGCGCCGCCGGAACCGGCCGGACGCCCTCCGGTTTCCGAGCCAGACCCCGTCCCCGCTGAGGAGCGTGCCATGCGATCCATCCTCGCCGCCGCCCTGCTGCCGGCGATCGCCGTCCCGGCCGGGGCCCAGAGCCTGTCGGCATCGCTTGAGCCGATCACCCCTGTCGCCAATCCGGGCCAGCTGAGCCTCGGCGGCAGTTCCACCACCGGGCAGTTCCCGACCGTCTCGGCGCAGACCGGCGGCCTCGTGAATGCCGGCCAGCTGAGCTTCGGCGGGGGCGGCGGCGGTGGCGGCGGCCGCATCGGCGCGTCGGGCGGCCTCTCGGCCGGGACGACGCTCGGCGCCACGACCGCCGGTTCGGGCGCGACGGGCCAGCTCGGCGGCCTGGGATCCACCGCGACCGGCGGTGCCGGCGTCACCGGCACGACCCTCGGGACCGGCGGGACGATCGGCGCCACCGGTGCCCGCAGCGGCCTCAGCGGCGCGTCCCGCACGGGCCTGGGCTCGACCGCGGGGAGCCTCCTGACACCGACCCTCGGAACGGGCGGTCTCGGGGGTGGGTCGGGCCTGTCCCCCGGCCTGGGCACCGGACTCTCGGGAGCCGGCCTCGGCGCAGGTGTCGGCGCAGGTGTCGGCGCAGGTGTCGGCGCAGGCGTTGGAGTAGGTGTCGGCACGGGCCTCAACGCTGCCGGAAGCCTCGGCTCCTCGCTCGCGACCGGCTCGTCCGGCGTCGCGTCGGCCGGTCTCGGCAGCGGCGTGGCCGCGTCGGGCATCGGCGCGACAGGCGCCACCCTGTCCCCCGGCGGTCTGTTCGGGCTGTTCGGACTGTTCGGGCTCGGGACCGGAACGGCCGCGAGCGGGGCCACGGCCGCGACGGTTTCCGGGACGGGCGGCGCCGGCACGGGCGGCGCCGGGATCCCCGGGACGCCCGGGCTGCCCGCGGACGATCCCGCCCAGGCGGCCCGCACCCTGCCGACCGGCGGCGGGGCGATCGGCGGTGCCGGCATCGGCGGCGCGGCGGCCGCGCCGGTCCGGACCGGCGACCTCTGCGGCGGGCCCTTCGCCGAAGCCTGCCTCGGCCAGGGGTTCTGAGCGGCCTCAGGGGCCGGAACCGCGCCGAACCGCTGCCGTTCCTTCTGTGCCGGCACCTCGGCCGGGACAGGAGACAGAGATGAACGTCATGCTGGGCCGCGTCTCGCTCGCGGCCGCTCTCGTGATCGGCGTCTCGGGCGCTGCCCTGGCGCGCGATGCCGGGCCGAAGGCTCACGGCGCCAAGGGCACGGCCGGCCTGCACGGGATCGGCTTCAACGAGCCGAAATTCCGCTCGGACCTGCGCACCGGCAAGGAGCAGCCCTACACGTGGCCGGTGAGCGACCGCTATCGCCCAGTCTCGCAGCCCTTCTACGGTCGGGCCTACTGAGCCGCCCGGCGCACGCTCCGCCGAATGGATGAGTGGCGGCGCCCCGCTCCGCCGCGCACAACCGGGGCCGGCCCCGTTCCGTCATCGGAGCGGGCGCCAATCCGGCGATGGCCCAGAGGCACGGGGTCCGTGGCGTGCCGGCTCCCGAGGCAGGAGAGTGTGATGCATCCGCTGAACCGGCGCGTCGTCGCGGTCCCGGCCGTCGCGCTTCTGGTCGTCGCGCCCCTGCCGGGGCGCGCGGGCGAGTTCGCGCAGGTCCCGCCGGTGCCGGGCATGGCCCTGACCCTGCCCGATCCCGGCATGGCCAACGGGGCGCCCGCGCCCGCTCCGACGGCGGCACCGGCCCCCGCCGCGGCCGCGGAGCCGCCCGCTCCGGTCAGGGCGGCCTCCGTTCCGGCGGTCGAGCGCCGGTTCCGGGGCCTGGGCAGCGGGCTCTCGTCGATCGACGGGCAGCTCCCGAACCAGCGCACCGGCCAGCGTCACCAGCACGTGGTCCGCGACATCTGCATCGGCTGCTGATCCGATCCGCCTCCGGCGCGGCGCCGGCTAGTGCGGCGCCCGCGCTCGGGAATTCGCCTGGATCCAGCGCGGCGAGAGGATGTCGCCGGCCTCGGTGATGATCCAGGGTTGGGCCTCGCCGGATTCCATCGCCGCGATCGCGACGGCGAGGGCCTCGCGCAGGGTCGCGAACGGCCGCCCCTCCGCGGCGCGGGCCGGTCTGCCCTTGGGCCAGATGGTCAGTTCGGCTCGTCTGTCGAGGTCGGAGGGCGTCATCGGCGCTCTCGAGGTGCTTCGCAGGGTGCTTCGGCGGGATGTGGGCGTTCTACCGTGCCCGTGTGACGCGGATCTGGCGCCGCGGTTTCCGATTCGTGCCACGGGCCGCGACGCCAGCAACGCGCGCGCTCGCCCGGCGGTTTCGATCGGTTCGGGGGCGCGCGCGAAAAACAAATCACCCGCTCCTCAAGTTTGATTTGAGAACGTGCCGGTGGAAGTTTAGTTCATTTGCATCGAATGCATGGCGCGCGGGATCGGTGCCTGAATTCACGGCTGAGAATTCCCGGGGAACACTGCAGTACCGTGCCGTCCTGGCGATATGGTGCAATGCGAAAAACGCATGCCGCGACGCACAAATCCGTGGTCTCATGCGCTGGTCGATCGCATCCCGCGGTCGACACCGCGATCGAACCGGAGACGCACCATGCGCACGATCCTCATCCTCGCGTCGGCCGCGCTCACCTCGGCGGCCTTCACGGGCCTCGCCGCCGCCGACGACCGCCTGCACCTGACGCCGCCGCTCTATCGCGATCAGGCCCGGCCCGCCCAGCAGATCCGCACGATCCACGATCTGACCACCACGCCCCAGCCCGTCGCCGCGCCGGCGACCGTCAATCGGACGGTCTCGTCCCTCGGCCGGCCGATCGTCCAGGCCGCCGTCGAGGCGAGCCGCTGAGCCGGCTGCCGGAGACGGAGCGCCCCGGGCGGCTCCGTCTCCGGCCGACGCTCAGACGATGTGCAATTCCTGCGCGGCCACCGACGGTTCCACGCCGCGACGGATCAGGCGCCGCGTCCGCGCCCGCTGATCGCGCGCGGTGCTGAGGGCAGTCCCCGCCGCGCGGTACCCCTCGAACCACAGATCCGCCCACGCATACTGCGCCGCCATCGCGAGCAGGACGGCGTTCTCGGCCTGTCTCAGGCCCAGCCGCAGGCTCTCATCCGCCAGGCGACCAACCTCCCCGTACATCATCTCCAACTCCGCGTCCGAACACGGCCGGCAGCGCCGCGAAGGGCCGCCGGCCACCCGCCCAGAGGCCGCTCGGCTCTCCCGCTCAGTGCGACGCCGCCCCGGCAGCGTCGCGAGCGGCGGCCGCCGCTTCCCGGGCCGCATCCTGCCCTCGCACCACTTTCGTGCGGACCGTGTCGGGGGCGCGGCGCGCCGCTCCGACGACGCTTCCGAAGGCCGTCCGGGCCTGTGCGAGACCGGTCCCGGCGACGTCGCGGATCTGGGTCGGGACCTCGTGGCCCGACGACTGTGCCATGCACTGTGCCATGCGTGGTCTCCTGTCGGCCGCCATCCGGGTGCGGCCGGCCCGTTTGTGCATCGCACATGGACCGGCGTCCAGGGATCGCCCGCGCGTCGGCGCGACCGGTCAGATCTCCGTCTCGCGCCGGACGATCGCCTCTTCCCCGCTGCCCTTCTGCGCGAGGCCGACCTCGGGATCCTCGGTCGGGATCGTGGCCGGCGCCGCCTTGACGCGCTCCGCCGGAGGCTCGTCCGCCTCGCGCGCGTCCGGGCCGCGGCTCGTCGGGTCTGCGGTCTCGCGCGTCATGCGGTCTCTCCCTGCCTGCAGCCAACGCGACGGGGCGTGTGCGGGTCCCGGGGCTCCGTCACGATGGCGGGAGGCGCGACGCGGATCGCGGCTCTATATGGGAGGTGCGAGCAGGGAGAGTGGTGTGTTCACCGTCAAGGGGATTGATCCGTCCGGGCGCGTCATGACGTTCGCCTGCGGGACGGACGAGCAGGCGATGGAGAAGACCTGGGAGCTGGCCCGGCGCGGCTTCCGCGAGATCACGGTCGCCGATCCGAAGGGCAAGGAACTCTCCGCGGCCGCCTTCGAGCGCTCGCTCAACATCGACTGGGAGTGACGCGCGTCGGCAGCCCCGCCGCCCCCGACCCTGCCGACGACACTCTGGCCGCGCCGAGCGCCGGTCGACCCGAGGCAGGCGCCTGTCAGGTCGCCTCGAGTTCGCGCCAGAGGTTCGCGCGGCCCGACCGCGCCGTCTCGGGGATGTCGGTCGTGGCGCCGATCTCCTCCGCCTTGCGCCAGATGGCGCGGCAGACGAGGATCTCGCTGCTCGCATCGATGCTGAGGATGAAGCTGTCCGGAACGATCTCGGCATCCGGGAGCGCGACCCGCACGCCGCCGGCCGACCGGTCGTAGACGATGCACGGCAAGCTTCGATGCTCGTCGACCGAGATGCTGCCGGTCTCGTTGAGAAGCGTGCGTGGAGCGCTGCGTCGTTCGAACATCACCGCCTCGAGAACCTCTGCCCGACAGGATCGGTCACCCGGGTTCAAGGGCGGTTTGCGAAATGCCTCGAATTGTCGGGAAGCTGCCGTCCCTGTGAATTCTGCGCTCTTCATGCGCGCTCGGCCGGAGGCCGGATGCGCGGAGCACCGCCGCCCGCCGAGCGACCGGGGCGACGGAGCCGCAGGGACGGAGACGGCCTCGGTCGGACCGCTCGGAGCGTGTGACCGGCCTCAGGATCGACCTACTCGGTCACGACCTCGACGAGGGTGGTGAGAAAACCCAGCGCGACGGCCCCGATGCCGCCCATGAAGGCCGCATCCCACCCGGCGAACTCCCTCGACTGGGGCGCGCGCAGGAAGGCGAACAGCGTCACGGCGGCCCCGCAGACGACGAGAGCGAGGGCCAGCAGGATCGATCGAGACATGGCGTTTCCCTATGCGCCGGTCTCGCGGCCCTTGAGGGCTCTTGTAAACGGACGAGTGCGACCGGCTTGATCTGTTCAGTCTCGTCCGTCGTCGAAACATGACAGACGAGAGCGCGGTGAACAAGGTGTTCATCTGTTCTGCACTGCGGAACAGCGGCCGGAATGGCGCTCTCATCTGATCCGCACAGGACTGAAGTCGCGCGCGGCCAGGGCTGCCCTTCACGAGGGGCATCGACCGGCCGGCCGCGGGGAGTGCCCCGCCGGGACGGGATCCGGCGCGGTCAGTCGATGAAGACGCGGACGCCGTCCGTGTTGAGCAGGTCGCGCTGGTCGGCGCACCATTGCTCCGGTCCGACCGCGGCGATCTCGTCCGCGACCCGCCGGCCCTCCTCGGCGATGGCGTTCCGGGCACGCTGGTGGCCGAGGCCGGCGTCGAGGGCTCGGCGGACCGTGCGGGACAGGCCCTCGGACACCGTGTCGTCGATGGTGTAGAGCTTGCGGCAGTGCAGGACGATGCCGGCCTGCGCGCCGACGATCCGCACGAGACCCCGGATCGTCTCCGCGCGCTTGGTGTCGTCTGCCTCCTCGGCAGCCCGGGCGGTGCCCGGCACGACCGCCGTTCCCAGGAGGGCGGCGAACAGCAGGGCGCGAGTCATCCGGGGCATTCCTTCTGGCCGATGCCGGAGCCGTCTCCGGAACGCCGCACCGGGCGGGCCGCGCCCGCCCCGTCAGATCCGGCCGGTCACTTCCGGGCGGCCATCAGGTCGTGAGTCAGGACGGTCAGCTTGCCGATCAGGTTGCTGATATCGGAGCCCTTGCACGACCATTGCGTGCCGACCGCCTCGCCATCGGCCGAGACGGAGACGACCGCCACCGAGCGCAGGCGACCCTCGCGGGCCAGGGCCAGCTGATCCTGCAGCACGGCGATGATCGACGCGGTGTCCTCGTCCACGACTGCGGGCGCGATATGCGCCGGGAACGGCACGACCGAACTCGTCATCGTCTGCTCTCGCTTCATCTCGCCGATCCCTTCGGTAGCATCCTCGGGCCCCGGCGTGCGCATCAGCTTTGTGCAGAGTGTGGCAGCTTGTCCGTGTCCCGCGATGTCCTGGACGTGTGTGGCGACGATGCAACGGTCTCGGCGCGGCTCCGGACCGCGCGGCGGCACGAGGCGCCGGGCTCCGCGGCGCTTCGTTACGAGGGGGCCCCGCCGAGCGGGGCGCCCCCGGAGGTCGTCATCCTCAGGCGGCCTTGCGGCCCTTGCGCTCGCGCTCGGCCATGGCGCCGGGCTGGCCCAGGCCGATCGCCTTGGCGAGGGCGGAGCGCTGCTCGGCGTAGCTCGGCGCGACCATCGGATAGTCCGCCGGCAGGCCGTAGCGGTCGCGGTAGCTGCGCGGATCCAGGCCGTGGCTGGTCAGGTGGCGCTTCAGCGTCTTGTAGGTCTTGCCGTCGATGAAGCTGACGATCCCGTCGTGCCGGACCGACTTGCGGATCTGGGCCGCGCTCGGCTTCTCGACCTCGGCCTGCGGAACCGCCCCGATCTCCGCCGTCAGAGTCCCGGTGACGAGCCCGCTGATCGCGCCATGCACGCGCGCGATCAGGGCCGGAAGCTCCGCGGCCGGCACCGGATTGTTCGACACGTAGGCGGCGACGATATCGCCCGCCAGCTCGATGAAGTTGGAGTTGGGCCCTGTGGTTTCTTCTGACACTGTAAGATTCCTGGTGTGCCCCTCGCCCGGGATCTGCTACTTTTGAGCACTGAATGCAAGTTACAAAACCGTTGGCGGGCCGCTTCCGGTGCATGATCGGGGTGCCCGCCGCGGAGATCGGCCGACCATTTCTGGCGATTTTCGGCGGAGTATTTCCGGGCGCCGTCCGAGTCGGCCTATCGACTGCGGTAGAGTTTCCGCTCTGCAGAACGACCAGAACGTGCATCTGGCGGACTTGAAGTCGGCCCGGGCCGGCCGATGGGTGTTTCCGCCGTCATCCGCGGTGACGCGGCGCCCCGGTCGTGGCATGGCGCGGCCATGCTGATGCTCGCCCTCCTCATCGCCCTGCTGGCCGTCGTGGTCGCCATGTTCGTGCTGCGGCGGTGGACCGGGCGGCTGGCCTCGCTCGCGACGCTCCTGGCCGGAGCGATCATGGTCCTGTGGCTCGCCGAGGTCGGCCTGCTTCCCGGAACGCAGGGCCCGTTGACGGCGTACCGCCCCCTCGTGCCCGGGCTCGACCGGTAACGGTTCGGTAAGCGTACCGGCGGAGCATGGGGTATGCCCACGCTCTCCGCCCCGCGCCTGCTCACGTTCCTGGTGTCGGCCGTGCTGATCGGCCTCGCCGTCGCCAGCCTCTACACGCGCATCCCGATGGTCGGAAAAACCGTCGTGGCGCACCGGCAATGGTTCTTCATCGGCGCCTACGCCCTGCTCGCCCTCGGGGTGACCACCCGCAGCCTGTAGTGGACCGCGCCGCGGTCCGTTCGCCACCGCGCGCCGCGCCGAGGAGGCCGGAATGGCCCTGAAGACCACCTACCTCGTGCAGCCGTTCGAGCTGCACCGGAATCGCCTGCGGCCGGCCCGTCAGGAGCCCGCGCAGAGCGAGTTCGGCGCCCTCAAGAAGGCGGAGGCGCTGGCCGCCCGCATGCCGGGCGCGGCGGCGCTCAGGGTCGTGGCCGACGACGAGACCGGGGAGCTCGAGGGCGTCACGATCCTCGGCCAGTTCGGGACCGTCCCGGACGATTTCGCCGAGAGCCTGCTGGGGGGCTGAGGCGGCCCGCGGGTCCCGGCTTACATCCGGCTGCGTCTGGGGGTGCGACACGGGCGACCTCCGATTGCGGCCCTCCGGAAACTACGTAGAAACAGCGGAGACAGATCCTTGCGAGCTCCGGCGCTCGCCGAGCTCGCATCCGTGCCCCGCTATTTCATCGACCTCCACGACGGCGCCAACTTGGTTCGCGACCGCGACGGCTTCGATCTTCCGGATCTCGCCGCGGCGCGGGCGCAGGCGGTGCGCATCCTGACGCGGCTCGCGCAGGGCTTGACCGATCCGATGGAGCGGCAGGATTACGTGCTCGCCGTGCGCGACGAGCAGGGCGCGGTCCGCCTGCGCCTGCGGCTCTCCTACGATGTCGAGGGCGGCTGACGGCCCGGCCGCGCGCGGGTCGGGAAAGCGGGAGATCGCATGCGACGCTCAACAGGTCTGACCGGCCCGCTCGTGGCGGCGCTCCTGCTGCTCGTCGCCGCCGGGCCGGCAGGGGCGCAGACCGCGCCGCCCCCGCCCACGGGATCCGCCGCGGCGACGGCCGACAACGCCGTGCTGCTGACGGTCTTCCTGCGCCACGACCAGTCCCGCCCGCTGGCGGAGCTGAACGCGCAACTCGCCAAGCAGGGCTTCTACAAGGCCTTCCCGCCGCCGGGCATCGAGGTCGTCTCGTGGAACGTCGTCATGGGGATCGGGCAGATCATCGTCCTGCGGCTGCCCGCCTCCCGCCTGCGCGAGGTCAACCGCGTCCTGGAGGACACCGCCTGGGGCGCGTACCGGACCGAGTTCTTCCCGACCTACGATTACAGGGCCGTGGGCCTCGCGGAGCACGAGAAGGTGCGCTGAGACCGTCCCGGCCGCCTCAGGCCGGAACCGCGCCGCCCGGACCGACCGGCCCGAGATCCAGCGCGTCGTCCCACAGGTAGGGGTGGCCGAGGCGCTTGGCCGCGTACATCGCCGCGTCCGCCCGCTCCACCAGGGCCTCAGGCCGGGTGGCGTGCAGGGGCGCGCAGGCCACGCCGATCGCCGCGCCGATGCGGATCGGCGATCCGGTCCCGAGATCGTACGGCTCGGCGAGGCGCGCCTGGAGGCGCAGGGCGAAGCCGAGGGCCGGCGCCGGCGCCGCGTCGCCGAGCAGGATGGTGAACTCGTCGCCCCCGAGCCGCGCGGCGCAATCCCCCGCGCCGAGCGCCGCCCGCAGGCGCTCGGCCAGGTGTCGCAGGAGCGCGTCGCCCACCGCGTGCCCGTGGCGGTCGTTCACCGGCTTGAAGCCGTCGAGGTCGAGGCACAGCAGCGCGCAGGGCGCGCCGTCGAGGTCGGCCAGGGTCCGGTCGAGCCGGGCCGCGAACAGGTGGCGGTTCGGCAGGCCGGTCAGCGGGTCGTGGTGGGCCATGTAGCGCAGGAGCGACTCCGCCCGGCGGCGCTCGGTCACGTCCTCCCACAGGGCGGTCCAGCCGCCGCCGGCCTGCGGGTGCAGCGTGATCGCGACCTGGCGCCCGTCCGCGAGCGTCTGGACCACGGCGTCGGTCGCGCCCCGGGCGAGGAGCCGCCGCCGCGCCGCCCAGAGGCCGCAGGGATCCCGGTCGGCCGGGACCGCCCCCGCGGCGCTCGCCGCGCCCACCGCCCGGGCATGCATGCCGGGCCGGATCCGGTTCGCGGGCGGCCCGAACAGGCGCCGGAACCCGTCGCTCACGAACAGCAGCCGGTCGGCGGAATCGAACAGGCACAGGCCGTGCGGCAGCGAGTCCAGCGCCTGGACGATGCCGGGTCCGAGCTTGCGCCCGCGGCCGAGCCCGTCCTGGCGCCGGGCGCAGGCCGCCTGCCGGTGGCGCCGCGCCAGCCTCGTCGCCGCCCTGCCCGCCTCCGCCGCCATGGCCGGTCCCCCGAAACGCCCGACAGCGTCGTCGGGCGATCGCCGGAACGTGCCGGCTCGGAAATTAGTCTCCGGTCTTCATAGAATGGGATTCCTTTCGCCAACCTTGACGAAAGTCGTGCGCGTTGAGCGATCTTCGCGGAGATTGACCATCCTCAAGTTGAGGTGGTGATCGCGGCGCGCGAACTCTGTCGGTCGACGGGTCCGCGCGGTCGGGCCGCGCCGACGTCCCGGGGGGCGCCGCGCGGCCCCCGGGACGACGTCTATCGGCGGCGCGTCAGGGCGCGTCGTGCGGGCCGTGATGGCCGTCGAGCACCGTGTCGCTGGTCGGGACCGTCGCGGCGACGGCCTCGGCGCGGCGGATGTCGGGCGCGGTCGCCTCCTCCACGAAGGCCGCCACGGCCTCGCTCAGCGGCAGCGTGCGGGTCTGCTGGCTGCCGAGCCGTCGGATCGAGACCGTGCGCTCCTCCGCCTCGCGGCGACCGAGCGCCAGCAGCACCGGCACCTTGGCGAGCGAGTGCTCGCGGACCTTGTAGTTGATCTTCTCGTTGCGCAGATCCGCCTCGACCCGCAGGCCGGCGCGCTCCAGGGTGCGGATGACGTCCCGGGCGTAGGGATCGGCCTCGCCGGTGATCGTCGCCACCACCACCTGGACCGGCGCCAGCCACAGCGGGAAGTGCCCGGCGAAGTGCTCGATCAGGATGCCGGTGAAGCGCTCCATCGAGCCGCAGATCGCCCGGTGGACCATCACGGGCGGCTTCCGGGCGCCGTCGGCGTCGATGTAGAAGGCGCCGAACCGCTCGGGCAGGTTGAAGTCCACCTGCGTGGTCCCGCACTGCCAGTCGCGGCCGATGGCGTCGCGCAGCACGTACTCGAATTTGGGCCCGTAGAACGCGCCCTCCCCCGGGTTGACCGCGGTCCGGATCCGGCCGGCCGACTGCTCCTCGATCTGCGCCAGCACGCGGGTCATCACGTCCTCGGCGTGGTCCCAGAGGGCGTCGGAGCCGACGCGCTTCTCGGGCCGGGTCGAGAGCTTCACGACGATCTGGTCGAAGCCGAAATCCGCGTAGGTCGAGAGGATCAGGTCGTTGATCTTCAGGCACTCGTCGGCGAGCTGGTCCTCGGTGCAGAAGACGTGGGCGTCGTCCTGCGTGAAGCCGCGCACGCGCATCAGCCCGTGCATGGCGCCGGACGGCTCGTAGCGGTGGACGATCCCGAACTCGGCCATGCGCAGGGGCAGGTCGCGGTAGGATTTCAAGCCGTGCTTGAAGATCTGCACGTGGCCCGGGCAGTTCATCGGCTTGAGGGCGAACCAGCGCTTGTCCTCGGCCTCCTCGCCCGCGGACTGCGCGGCGAACATGTTCTCCCGGTACCAGCCCCAGTGGCCGGAGGTCTCCCACAGGGCCTTGTCGAGGATCTGCGGGGCGTTCACCTCGGCGTAGTCGCCACGCAGGCGCCGGCGCATGTAGGCGATCAGCTCCTGGAAGATCGTCCAGCCCTTGGCGTGCCAGAAGACGACGCCCGGCCCCTCCTCCTGGAAGTGGAACAGGTCCATCTCGCGGCCGAGCCGTCGGTGGTCGCGGCGCTCGGCCTCCTCCAGCCGGTGCAGGTAATCGTCGAGATCGGCCTGGTTCGCCCAGGCCGTTCCGTAGATGCGGGTCAGCATCGGGTTGTTCGAGTCGCCGCGCCAGTAGGCCCCCGCGACCTTCATCAGCTTGAAGGCGGTGCCGACCTTGGCCGTCGAGGTCATGTGCGGGCCGCGGCAGAGGTCGAACCAGTCGCCCTGGCGGTAGATCTTCAGGTCCTCGCCCGGCGGGATCGCGTCGACCAGCTCGACCTTGAAGCCCTCGCCCTTGCCGGCGAACAGCGCCCGCACGTCCTCGCGCGTCCAGACTTCCTTCGTGAAGGGCGCGTCGCGCGCGATGATCTCGCGCATCTTCGCCTCGATCTTCGGAAAGTCCTCGGGCGTGAACGGGGTCTCGCGATGGAAGTCGTAGTAGAAGCCGTTCTCGATCACCGGGCCGATCGTGACCTGCGTCTCCGGCCAGAGCGCCTGCACGGCCTCGGCGAGTACGTGCGCGCAGTCGTGCCGGATCAGCTCCAGGCTGCGCGGGTCGGTGCGGTCCAGGAACTCGATGCGGGCATCGCGGTCGATCGGGTCGTCGAGGTCGGCGACCGTGCCGTCGAGCGCCATGGCGACGGTGCGCTTGGCCAGCGACTTGGCGATGCCCTCGACCACGGCCCGGCCGGTCGTGCCGGCGGCGATCTCCCGCGTGTTGCCGTCGGGGAAGGTGAGAATCGGCATGGTACGAGCGTCTCCGGGCTCAGTCCTGCATACGGGGCAGGTAAGCGGTTTCGAGGGAGCGGCCGTGTAGACCGATTTCTCGGGCGAGGGAACAACGGTGCGGCGCAACTTCACGCATCCCTGCCCTTCGTCCGCCGTTCGGGTGCGCGCGATCGTCCCCGCGCGCGCGTGGCGCCGGGGGCATGGCCCGGGAGGCGAGCACGAGGGACGCGGGACGCCGCGGGAACCCAGGTGTCGGCCAAGTACGCGCGGGATCCGATCCCC